>NZUQ01000098.1 GCA_002697225.1 Candidatus Poribacteria bacterium | reverse complement strand
TACAACCAATACTGGCAAGTGTCTAATTACATCGCATATTTAAGCACAAATGCCCAAAAAATTGCCCCTAATCAAGAATACCGAAAATAATGAATAGCAATCCTAATATTGAAATGACACCAAAACTCACGCTAAAGTCAATTATTTAGTTAAATAATTTCGAATAGAAATCTGATTCTTAAACTTGGTTTGATTGATACTGTTATGATGAATAGAATGAGTCCTAAAGGTCCGCGACTTACTACTCCCAGATTGGCCAATCGTTTTCCTGCAACTGTTTCCAAAGCAGGTCAAACTCACTACTCCCATCATCCTCCCATTCATCCAGTCTAATACCGCTAGCGTACGACTCATCTACTCCCTGCTTCATCAGACTTTCTGCTTGTTGTAGGTTTCGATAATAATGTTTGATATTCCCCGGTAAAGTTACCACAGAAAGATGACGAGGTAATTCCAATGCAGCGGTTTGAGCATAACGTTCAATCGCTTCTTCATCTAATTCGATACCTAATCCGGGGTTTTCCGGTACCTTTACGAATCCACGTTGAACCTGGTGTCCTGTGACAATCAGGTCATCTTCATAGGCATGGCTAGCTGTCACCCCCGGCAGAGTAGCCGTTGGCATAACAGCACCAAGGTGACAAGCAAATGCTGTAGTAATACCGGTTCCAACGTACTGCAGCAGGATCGGTGTGTTAGCCGCAGCAAAAACCCAACCTGCAGCCAATGCACTTCTGATATTTTCATGACTACAGAGCGCACCATCGAAATCTCCTTGCCGCAGCCCAGTCCAAGGACCTGAAGGTTGACGAGAAGCAGGTTCACTTAGCACACCAACACCATGCAGATAAAAGGGAATACGAATCTCCTGATGGAGACGACGCCACCCCTCAATATCATAAGCGAAAATCGGTTCTTCAACACCTTTCACAACTGGAATCTTTTCCAATTCACGTAGAATGGGCAATGCNTTTTCTACATTGATTAAAGAACCATTAAAATCATATTCTACGCGAAAATCAGGCGGTGCNACCTCTTGAATAGCGTGCGATTGCTCAATGACATCATAAAATGCTCTGGCTTTACATTTTAGACCNCGATATCCACGCTCANCGGCTACCTGAACTTCGGCAGCAGTGTTTTCAGGAGACATNCANGGCATCCACCAACCCATGGCAACCCAATGGCGTACCTGTTGTCCCATCAATTTCCAAGCGGGCAAACCCAGATGTTTTCCCATTAGATCATAGCAAGCTATATCAAGGTTAAACCGACCAGATCCCATTACATGGTCNAAGGGGCTAGTCCCCAGATANGAATCCAANAGCTCTGANTCAAAAGGTGGACCAACATTTTCACCAATACCAATCAATCCAGTATCCGTGTAAAATTTATAGACCGTTACCTGTTCAGTCATGTTGAAGTGGTNATATTGCTTCCGAATCCGGTCTTCATAAGGAACATGTAAAACGATCGGTTCAATCTCGATAATTTTCATGAGTCTGTTTCCTAATTCCTTTGTGATTGATAACAAGTTCCACATCCGTCAAAGTGATGTCCCCAGCTAGCTGAGGATGACGTTCTACCAATACTACCTTGACTTTATGTTTTCCAACTTCAATTCCTGTTGGCTGCATGACAAAACATAGCCAAACAGCACTACTAACATCGGAGATCTTATCGGATTGGTGNAAATTACAATACTGGACCTCAGCATCTTGCAGTTTATCTCCATCCCACCACACATCAACNATATCTCCTTGCACCCACTCGCTGAGACGCAGGCGAAGTTCCAGCTCTGTTGAGGNANCAAGCACAANTTCATCTGCAATATCCAACGTAATTATGGGGCCAGTATNAGTTATGGTTTTCCTCAATAGCACGGGCACTTCGCCGTAGATACGNTCGATGCGATAAGCACCACGCCANGCCCCTTCTGTTTGAATGAATCGNTGNGTAGCAGCNTAGATTTTATTGGTATTTNGGAGTGNCTCAATAGATCCNATTTGTGAAAGCAGTTCACGACGTGAATCACGGTTAGCATGCCAATTAAAAACGTAGATCCCTTTTGCTCCGGCTTTGTGGTAGCGGCTTGTAATAGCNCGCATACGCATGTTCCGTTTGGTTTCTTGGTTTTCAGGCCCAACGAACAAATCGGGCAATCCACTATCAAGTCCTGGGTATACATCAATACCTTGATCACAACATATATTAACAAANTTATCGACTTCTACGGAGGCATCAGTTGCNGCACCACCAGCNGGAATCAGNATGTCCACCAGATCTTCATCAATCCANGCNGCTANATCGTAGCCGGTACGATTACACATCTCTAGACTACCTGNCACTCGTGTAGCGAGATAGAAGGGTCGGCNCCGNTCTTCCGCAAGCGCATTGGTCANATGNCGNGTAGCACGTTGCAGATCAGTAAGTAAATAGCGCAATCTATACGCTTCNTNTTCAGGAAGGTGGAAAGCATGTCGTTGCCAATCTAATTCCACTCCGTCCCAATCGTATAAACNGCAAACTTCCTGAATATGAGCAAGTCGATGTTGCCGAACTTCCGGAATGGCCATATTCCACGAAAGGTTGAACCACTCAGACGTCTGATCTCCCANAAGCCACTCTGGATGCTCAATTCGCAATCGGGTTAGNTCGGTATGATGTAATTTNCCGAGATCGCTAACCTGAGCACCATNAAAATGGTTATCATTCATGCGAATCGAAGCATAGACATGAAACCCTAGTTGATGACCTTTTTCAATTAAAGCTTTTTGTGGATCCTCGCCACGTTCGAGCATTCGACGAATATTTTCGGTNAAGATATAATTTTGGGCATTCTCATACCGTCTCTCATGAACATCACCGAGAATTTCCAATACTTGACTAGGCCACCGAGCAGAATGCTCTCCGACACACCAAAATAGCGCACCAACCTGAGTATTTTCTAACGGTGCATAAACCTTGTTTAGGAAATCATCCATTGATTGTGGAACCTTCGAATAACCGTGTGGAGCTCCATCCCAATTGTAGATAATTCTGTANCCAGGCGGTCTCGGCATCTCTGAACTCCTTTGATACTGTGCTTATTGTCACAAACTAATAGTTTTCACCAGAACTTTTTTTCAAATTCTCAGGATTTAGTCCTTCCAGTTCCGGGACGACAAATTCACCATTTTTTCGCACTAAACGGTTATCAAAGTAAATCTCACCTCCACCAAACTCAGGTGTTTGAACCATCACCATATCCCAGTGGATGGTGGATCGAACACCATTATCAGCTTCTTCATATGCCTGTCCCGGTGTAAAATGAAAAGAACCAGAAATCTTTTCATCAAACAGAATATCCAACATCGGTTTATGAATGTACGGATTAAGGCCCAAAGAGAATTCACCAATATACCGTGCACCCTCATCCGAATCCAGTATCTGGTGTAATTTTTGAGTATTGTTAGAAGTAGCATCAATAATCTTCCCATTTTCGAAACGCAGACAAATATCNGTAAATGTTGTTCCTTGGTAGATCGTGGGCGTATTGAAATGAATAACACCATTNATAGACTGACGAACTGGTGCGGTAAAACANTCTCCATCNGGGATGTTGCATTCTCCGGCGCACGGTATTACCGGAATATCCTTGATACTGAATTCAAGGTCAGTTTCAGGACTAACAATTCGTACTTTATCTGTAGATTCCATCAAAGACTTGAGGGGCTGAATGGCGATTTCTAATCGATTGTAATCGAAGGTACAAACATCAAAGTAAAAATCCTCAAAAGCTTCAGTACTCATTTTGGCTTGCTGTGCCATAGCAGGGGAGGGCCAACGCAGTACAACCCACTTGGTTTTTGGAACCCGGATATCAAAATGAACTGGTGTTAGCCAATGTTTCTGATACAGTTGCATGGCCTTAGTCGGAACATCAGATAACTCAGTAATGTTATGACTACCGCGGACACCGATATAAGCTTGCACCCGTTCCATGCGGTAGGCTTCGTAACGACCCATCAATTTCACTCCTTCCTCATCAGCTCGGCAAAGGAGTTCGCGTTGAATTTGATTCTGCTTCAATTCAACTAATGGAATTCCTCCTGCTTTCCGAACTGCACGAATCAACACAACCACCATCTCAGCTGGAATATCAAAGCCCTCAATGAGAACAAACTCACCCTCTTCAATTTTGGTGGAGTGGCAGGTCAGAATTTCTGCTAATCTATTCAGTCTTGGGTCGTGCATCTTAACCTCCGTTAATAATTCCTTACAACTCAATTCCTAGCACACAATAAAATTACGAAAATTTACTAGTACGTTAATTTTTCGAGGGCGTCAAATCAAAACACAATAACTGATCCTTGCCACGGATATATAGAAATCCATTTGATAGAACTGGGGCAGCCCATAAAGGGTATTCAAGTCCATGTTGTTTGGACAACTGTACCGAGGATATCACATCTAATTTTTCGGGATTGATACGGATCAACATCAAACGGCCAAATTCTCCCAGACTAATTAGACGTTCATTAACATAAAGCAAGGAGGTTCTCTCATTAATTGGATCTGACCACATAACCCGACCAGTTTGCAACTCAACACATCGCAAACTTGATCCTTGTGTATGCCGTCCACTACAACCATAAAGATAACCTTGATGGTGAATCGCTGTGTTCCAATGCAACATCATTGTTTTTTCCCGACGAGATGATAAATCGTTCCAGATAATTTTATACCCTCTTGGATAAACTTGAAGCACCGAGCTTCCCACACCATATGCTTCACTAATGAATACAGTATCTCCTACAACAACAGGGTTTGAGGCATTGACCGACTCAAGTTTCCTATCACGCCAAGGATACTGAAAATCAATTTGGCCTGTTAGAGGATTAAATCCTACTAAACCACCTCTAGTAAACATAAAGCACCATCTTCTGTGGTCAATTGTTGTCAGAATCGGACTGGCATAACTGGCAAGCTCATCCGTGACTTGGTAAACTACCTCACCTGACATTTTGTCAAAAGCAACAACACCAGAACCGTTTCCTGCAATTCTACCCTGCGCTAGGTAAACATCTCTTGCTTTGGTGGGAAGTGCCCCGCCAACCTGCACAATGAGTAATTGATCTTCAATAATAGGCGTCGAACCAACCCCAAAGAAATTAGGGACAACATTAAATCGAGAGCTCGCGTCGATTTTCCATCGTAGTGCACCATCCAAAACATTCAGGCAGTGTAATATGCCTTTAGGCCCATAGATGTAGACACGATCGTTATCAACAACAGGGCAGGTGCGTGGACCATTATTGTAACCATAAATATCCTTGTAATCGGTTGGGTATTCAAATTGCCAGAGGAGTTCTTTCTTCTCACTCCTCATACAACTTAATCGTGCAAGATTCTGATGTCGATCAAATATAAACAATCGTCCGCGGGAAATGGCGGGTGCTCCATAACTTTCACCGATTTTTGTTTGCCAAACAAGAGATGGACCAGAGATACCCCAAGGGTCAATGGAGAAATTCTCTGGCGATTTCCCGTCACCAGATGGTCCTAGGAAACTAGGCCAGTCACTTCCTGTTTTACGTATACGTAAATCCGGTATTTGACTATTCGTTTCAACGTATGTTTTAGAAACAAATAAAACGAATAAAAAGGTGGAGAAAAGTAGCCATTTAGATGAATCAAACATTCAAATATTTTTGGACCCTTTTATCTTTACTGACACGCCATATAATTGAATCGAGATAGTAATGTTGCAAGGCAAAACCACTGATCAGCGACGCTGTCACCTGTTGACCTAGTTTTAGCTTTGTAGGATCAGAGATACCCGCCATCATACCAACTGTATGAAAAACAGCTTTGTCCAACCCTAACCCAGTTACTTTCTTCAACCAATTGATCCATGGTCCCCTGTAACATAGGAAAGTGAAAATGATACCGGTAATGACGTAAGTTGTTAAATTCTTGAATAGGCTTCTAGGTACTCTGTACTTTGGATTTGAGCTATGCTGGTACTTATTTTGGGCATAGGTATAGACGATACAATGATATTGTATATTGTGTCCAACGGTAACAATTGGCGTAATAAAGGCAGCAAAAAGCAAATCGGAAAAAGCCACAAAATGGAGTGGAACAATTAGCAACATATACAGCAATTTACTGACATTCAGCTGTTCCCCTATTAGAAAAAGTTTTAGTTGATAAGATAAATAAATCACCAAAACAAAAAAATATAACAGCGTTGCAAACGGATAGAGGATACTGCTGATAGATAATGAACCTATAATAGAACTATGCAAACCCAAGTTGGGATAGCCACGGAGTCCAGGATAAAATGACCCGGTCATGAACATGATCAAAGGCATGTACATAGTCAAGTTGAAAAACCAATAGTCTAATCGATGAGTTCCGTAGTCATTTGCTTTCCGTTTGTAGAGGGCGAAGAATCCCCAATGCTGCCTGACAACATGGTAATAAGCCCATAATCTAAAGAAAGTAAAAAAAGCAATAGCTCCGATAGCCATGGTTTCTTTTTTGATATAGAAACCGTGTTTTGCTGTACCATAGGCCAGAAAATATGGAAGTGATATAGCGATTGGTCCAACCAGAAATAAACCAAACGATCCTAATAGTTGGGAGCGTCGATTTTTCCATTCGTCAATATCAAACAAAGTCCGACCAAGTGTCGCCCAAATGTGGGGGGCATCCAGAAGAATTGCCCAACTGGTAACAACCAGCAATTGGAGAGTAAACGGTATTTCAAAGTCACCTACGCGCAGGCTACTGAAAGATCCTTTTCGAGTATCCGAAAAGCGATGCGATGCATACCAGATAATCCCCACATACAACCAGCCGACCAGGGCAGATCCAATATAAAATATCAGATCCCGTTTTTGATCAAGTATCCACGCAAAATCTAAACGACGTTTCATCTTTCTTTGTTCGTATTTCATGACAATTGAGGCTATTTTTGTGTAAACATGGGTATATCGAAATTACCTGATAACCGTTGGAAATGTGTTCGAAATTGAATCCAGCAGCGTAACCAAGAGACAGATTATCATCAGAAATACTAGCATGATAAAATGGATTAGGTCTTTTTCCTCGAAGGTACGCATTGGCAATATTAGCCGGTAGCATAACTTTAAAATGGTCGTTATTTAGAAACATCTGATGCCTACCTGCATCAACATGTTATACAGGTCAACTCAAAGACCAAATCTCAGCTGCNGTACCACCCAATATTCTTTTCTTATCGTCATCACTNAAGAAAGGGAGACCGTCTCGAATGAGNCAGAGTTCCTGTTCTAAAGTCGGCCAATTATANCGTGTTCGATGATAAGCAGGAAAGCCTGTTCCCCAGACGGTACGCTCAACTCCAAAGGCCGAAAGCAACCTTTCNATGAACGGATGCACATCACAGTGTGGAAACGATTCTGTTGAACGACCAGCTACATCCGACAGTTTTATATAAACATTGGGATAATTAGCTAAATCAATAATTGGCTGAAAAATCGCTTCATCGTCCTGAATATCGGGATAACCCAAGTGATCGATGACTAACCTTAGATGTGGATATTGTTGAGCAATCACATTAATCTGATCTGCAAACTCAGGTCGTGTGTGAAATTGAACAATAGCAGATAAATTGGCGATACTTTCCCACATAGCTTTGTTTGATGGCTTAAGCAAGATTTTCTGATTTGGATAATACATTGGATGAAATCGAAATCCGACTAAACCTCGCTCTTCAATCCAATACCGAGCCTGCTCAGCATTATCCGGATCCTCTGGATTGATTAATCCGTGTCCAACAAATCGATCGGGAAACCGAGCAACTGAATCAGCGATATAACCATTATCCCATGTGGACCAACTGGTTTGTACCAACACACACCAATCCACGCCATGCTCATTCATCTCAGCCAGAAGTTGATCTGCCGTTGCTGGCTGATCAGGATAACTATTCCAATTTGGCGAAGTCGGCCCAACTGGATATTTAGGTGGATCTATCTCCCACACATGTACGTGTGTATCAACAATCATATAGCTTATCCCAGTTATTATGAGTACAAACTGTTTTATGATGATCGTTTCGGTGGGGTGGCAGATACACCTTCTAATCCTCCACTAACTCTCAGCACTTCGCCTGTAATCCAAGAAGCCTGAGGACTACAGAGAAACGAAACACCCTGTGCAATATCAGTTGGCTCACCCCATCGTCCTAATGGGATAGTGTTTCTGATGCGCTCAATCATCTGGTCTTCGCTAATATCCAAACTTTCACATCGTTGCGACATCACAGTCCTGTTAAATTCGGTATAAACAGGTCCTGGACTCACAGCGTTTACCCGCACACTATAAGACGCCAATTCCAAAGCCAGTGTCTTGGTTAAACTAATAACTCCTGCTTTAGCTACATTATATGCAGCAACTAATGCTGCGGGACTTTGCCCATTGATTGACGCAATATTGACAATGCTTCCAGATTCCTGATGTTCCATTATCCTGCCAGCGGCACGACAACAATAAAATGTCCCTGTTAAAGTAACATCCAATACACGTGCCCATTCAGAGTCTTCAAGCTCAACGATAGAATTAACATTTTGGCCAATACCAGCATTGTTAACCAGAATATCCAACCGCTTGTAATTATCGAAAACACGATTAAAAAAGGCTTTTACACCTTTACTATCAGTAACATCAAGATAGATGCCATCTGCATTCAAACCTCTTTCTTGTAACCGACTTGCTTCAATCTTGGCTTTCTCAATTTGTAAATCGGCAACAATCACTGTTGCCCCATTGACGGCAAGTTGTTCGACAATACCTAGCCCCAACCCCTGAGCAGCTCCGGTAACAACTGCTGTTAGTCCATCAAAACAATATGTTGTATTTTCCCTATTGCTCACAAATTCCCCCCCCCAATGCACAAAGGTAGTTTATAGAAAAATTGGTCCTATTAGTGTTCATTTAGCATTTGCAGAAAAACACACGGCCTTGAAAGACGCTGCGCGTTCCTCTAGGGGACTTTCAATCGCTATGCGTTCGATGCTTGACCCTAACTGTACTCCATGGCAGTCTGTGCGATCAAGCATGTATTGTGCATCCTCAGGACTAACAAGCGCTGCTCCATGTGCTAACCGAATAGCGTCTGGACAAATCTGCTTGGCAATTTCATAGTGTGCTTGGCTACGAATTGCCATTTCCTCAAGCGATCGCCCTTCTGTATACCCAGTTGTTCCTCCTTGTGTAATACCCGCGTGAAATATAAAGATATCTGGCGTTGCCGCTTCTAATAACTGCTCAGTGTCTTTTTCGTTGAAAGCATAACCAATAGTCAACATGTCTAGATCCCGTGCCATTCTAAGCATGTCAATTTCATGCTGGTAGCCTAGACCAGTACTTTCCAAAGTCTGGCGAAACTCACCGTCAAACCATGCTACCGTTGGAAAATTATGCACTCCCGAAAACCCAATCCGCTTACAGTCTTCAATCAAGAGTCGCATATCACGCAAAACATCGACGCCATTCAGGCCAACAATAACAGGTACTTTTTTAACTTGAGGTAATATTTCCTGTTGTCCTATCCGATAGACTATTTCATTGGCATCGGCCATTGGTAACATTCCTGCGAGTGACCCATATCCTTGCATCCGAAAGTAACCCGTATTATAGACACCAATGATATCCACACCACCTCGCTCAATGAATTTAGCCGCGATTCCATTTCCAGCCCCTGTCATAACCAATGGTCTAGCTCGGTCAATTTCTGCCCTTAAACGAGAAAGAAATTCTTGGCGGGAATACCGTTTGGCCATCTCATTTGCCTCCTACTATTTCTTTAAACTGACTTGGTACCCTTCAAAGCAACTTGGCCTTTTAACACAAATACCACAACTCATAGCATATTTCTGCTGTTTTTTTCAATCAAGGATATCAATAACTCGGAGGCCTCTGTTGCAAATGCAGCATCTTCAATGTGTGTATCGCGATCTATGACCCGAAATGTACTGGTCAAATTGGCCTTCAACTCAGCCATAAACGCCGCGTCTGCTTCTGGATCGTAGAACCCCATACCTTCAACCGCGTAGCTATCATACCCTCCAATTGGATTCATGAAAACTGCTTCATTTTTGGTATGATTTAGTCGGCGTGCAACTTCTCGCCCAACTTCAGCCATCTCAGCTGCGTTCAGCCGAACATCGGTAATCTGAGGGCTNTGAGGAATTAATGTCCGATTTTTATACTTAGNGGGTACTGTTTCNGGTTCGTTGAAAACTAACACCTCAATGGCACCAGGACAAATAACTTGCGGAATTCCTAGCTTGCCTGCGGTTGTCAGCCGCTCGATACCACCAGCTAATAAGGCATTGTGCATCTCGTTCGACACTTCAATGATCGCATAATCGAGCACTGCTCCTATCAGACCTTCTTTCATCATCTGTTCCATGGCACGACCGCCTGAACCAACTGCGTGAAATACGATGGTTTCATAGCCNGCAGCCTCTAAAACCTCAACGGCCTTCATAGCTCCTTTTGTTGTTATCCCAACAGTAGTCACAGCTACCAACGGCCTGTCACCCTGCTTNAGTTCTACGTCTACATNTGCCATGCCACATATAGATNCCGCGGCGTTTGCCAGCATTTTCCGCATAACCGGATTGAGACCAAGAATGTCAGTTACCGAGAACATCATAGTAATGTCTTTGATGTCTACCCAATGCGCGACATTTCCGGAAGCCATTGTGGATACCATTACCTTAGGAAAACCATATGGTAAAGCACGCATGACTTTAGTAGCTAGTGTGGTACCCTGCGTGCCCCCCATTGATATAATACCATCAACTTTCCCTTGGGTAACAAGATCAATTACAAGATGGGTTGCTCCATCAGCCATAATTGGAGCAGCAACTTCCCTTGTAGGACTTTCAAGTAATATTTTCAAAGAAGTGCCGCCGGCCTCAGCTACTTGCTGGCGAGTGATGTCGGCCTCAGATGTCGGTGTGCCTACGACCCCTGTATCAATGACAAGAGCTGTATTATTCAACTTTTCGATTTGTCGGCACAAATACTCCGCTTCAGTTCCCTTAGTGTCCAATGTTGCTAATACAGCGATGGTCTTCCCATTCATAATCAGACCTCCCAATGCTAGGGGGAGACAAGATAATCTCCAGATAGTTATAACAAAAATAAATCTACATAGTTACCCAAGCTGAATCATTGTTACAAGACTCAACCGCCTTATAAATAAATTTCATACCTCTCAGACCATCATAAACCGTTGGAAAGTCGTATTCCTCTGCCTTCATCGGATCGCCATCAATGTGCTGCCGAATAGCATCAGCAACACCAACGTAAATAGTAGCGAAGCCTTCTAGGTAACCTTCTGGGTGCCCCGGTGGAATACGCGTGCTGTCCGCTGCCGGTTCAGAAAGATAACCTTGCGCACGAGTCAGCGTCTGCCTAGGCTCACCGTAACGATAAAGCTCGAGATAATTTGGATTTTCATGGG
>NZUQ01000097.1 GCA_002697225.1 Candidatus Poribacteria bacterium | reverse complement strand
GTTGGTAACAGCTGCCAATTGGTAATCTTGGTACATTGTTTTGCATAAGCACTCAATCAGAGCTGTTTTTCCCGATCCAACCGGACCACCTACACCAATTTTTAGCGGATTTGCCATTTAAACTCCAGTAACATTATTTGTCTATGAAATAAATAGTCGGTGAAACAATTGTTCATGTTGCATACTTCGAATATCAAGTGCTGGGGTAAAACCACCAAGATCTTCTATGTTGGNGTCTTTGACCAATTCGGAGATTTCCAACAGATCGGGTTGAAGGGATCGAATCGTTTGTTGGCCATCAGTTGCTCCCAGTGGNATCAAGCGAACAGCAGCCGAAACCTGGCTCGCCACATAGCTGTGTAAATAGCTNAGCAAAACCAAATATAACTCAATTCCAGCGGTTATCACCCCATACGCAACTGAATGATGTCCAGAACATTTACCTGATCGAATTGCACTATGGTAATCCATTGCCAGTTTACTCTCGACGATCTTGTTGGCGTTTCGAAGAAATTGCTTGCCAATTTGTACACTTCCTTTCCTCATTTCGGCAGGTTGCTTGATGGCAGAAAGATATTGATCAAGCTGAATTATCTGATCCATAGTATCAGACCGATGTGCAAGAGTCACAGCAATCGCATCGCAGTTTCGGATACCAAAGTGGAGAATAGCGCGAAGGAACGATTCGAAACGCTCTTGATCAGTAATAATCCCTTTCTGGATGTAGGTTTCAAGACCGAAAGAATGTGCGAAAGATCCCGTGGGGAAGAAACTATCAGTCAGTTGAAATAGCAGAAGTATAGATTGATCAATGGACATGTGAGTGAAGTTGACTGGCAGAATGCGTAAATATTCGATCCTCAACCGTATAAGTCAAGCCAAAACGATTAAACTGGTTCTCAAGAACAGGTTCATAGGGTGTTAATACATCAGTACCGTCAAACCCGATTGGACGATGGAGGTTACCAATTTGATAACATAAAAGACCGAACTGAATTTGAGGTTCCGCCCGCAGAACGAAAACCTTTTCTGGTATACCTACCACGACAATTTCTATTGAGGCTTTTCGGTAAAGTAGATCTCCTGGTGTCAGGATAGTTCCAGTTGGTAAGGCTAGCGCAATTTCTCGCCCCGCCTGAGTCAGCAAGCGTTGCCGCGCTTTTTGGCGTCCTTCCCAATCGAGTTGGATAGTATCCCGTTCGATATCTGTCCTATCTCCCGCGTGACCAAGGATTTTGTCTACGATAATCATCTTGATCTTTTAAAATAAGAAGTAGCGTTGTGCCATAGGAAGCAATTCGGCAGGTTCGCATGTCAGCAGGTTACCGTCTGCCAGAACCTCGTAAGTTTCGGGATTCACTTCAATTGCAGGCAAATAGGTGTTGTGTACCATATCTGCCTTTGAAAGAGACCGACAACTTCTGACTGGTATCAGGGGTTTTTGCAATTTTAACTGATCACCAATTTCGCAATCAAGACTTGCTTGTGAAACAAATGTACAAGAAGTGGTGTTGGGAACACGACCAAAAGCTCCAAACATTGGTCGTTGCAAAATTGGTTGTGGTGTTGGAATTGAAGCATTAGCATCCCCCATGGCAGCTTGTACAATGAAACCACCTTTAACAATTAATTGCGGTTTTACGCCGAAAAAAGCAGGATGCCAGATAACCAAATCTGCCATCTTTCCAACTTCTATTGAACCAACTTGATCAGATATACCATGGGCGATTGCCGGATTAATCGTATATTTGGCTATGTACCGTTTGGCTCGGAAGTTATCATTCTTCCCTGTTTCTTCGAGTAACTGCCCACGTTGAACCCTCATTTTGTGTGCTGTCTGCCATGTGCGGATAACGACTTCGCCTACACGCCCCATAGCTTGAGAATCAGATGCCATGACGCTGAATGCTCCCAAGTCATGCAGAATATCTTCTGCTGCGATTGTTTCCGGACGGATTCGGGATTCAGCAAAAGCAAGGTCCTCAGGAATCGAGGCATCAAGGTGGTGGCAGACCATCAACATGTCTAGATGTTCATCAATCGTATTGACAGTAAAAGGACGTGTAGGGTTTGTTGACGAAGGTAAAACATTGTTCTCACCACACACTTTAATGATGTCGGGAGCGTGTCCTCCTCCTGCACCTTCTGTATGGTAGGTATGAATAGTCCGTCCTTTAAATGCGGCAATTGAATCTTCCACAAAACCTGATTCGTTAAGTGTATCGGTGTGTATGGCGACTTGAACATCATATTCTTCTGCTACTGAAAGGCAATTATCGATGGCTGCAGGAGTTGTTCCCCAGTCTTCGTGCAATTTTAACCCAATAGCTCCTGCTTCAACCTGCTCACGTAGTGGATCTGGAAATGAACTGTTTCCTTTCCCTAGAAATCCAAAGTTGATTGGAAACCCTTCGACGGTTTCCAGCATCCGACTAATATTCCAAACACCGGGTGTACAGGTAGTTGCATTGGTGCCGGTAGCGGGTCCAGTCCCACCGCCTATCATTGTAGTGATTCCAGATGCTAGAGCTTCATTTATTTGTTGAGGACAGATAAAATGAATGTGTGCATCAATCCCACCAGCGGTAACAATCATTCCCTCTCCAGCAATGACCTCTGTTCCTGCACCCACAATCATTTCTGCACTGACACCGTCCATCAGATTCGGATTTCCCGATTTTCCTATGCCAATAATCCTGCCGTCACGGATACCGATATCGGCTTTGACAATTCCCCAATGATCCAAAATCAGGGCGTTGGTAATTACTAAATCTAATGCACCGTCAGACCGAGTGGCATTTGGCGACTGTCCCATCCCATCCCGCAGTGTCTTACCACCCCCAAATTTTGATTCATCACCGTAAACGGTGTAGTCTTTTTCGACCTCAATAAAAAGCTCTGTATCAGCTAACCGAACTTTGTCGCCCACTGTTGGNCCATAAATATCCGCNTAAGTTTCCCTTGTGATTCTCATCTTACATTTTTTCTCCTTGCTTTTNAATGGCAGCGGATTTNACCTCTGGTTCATCAAGTGCTCCATTAGTCAAATTGTTTAGCCCGAAGACGGTGCGTGTGCCANCTAATGTGGTTAAGGTTACCGTCTTTTCATCACCTGGTTCAAATCGNACCGNTACGCCTGAAGGGATATTGAGNCGCATACCAAAAGCCTTATCACGCTCAAATCTCAGGGCACGATTAACCTCGAAAAAATGGAAATGTGATCCAACTTGAANAGGTCTATCTCCTNCATTAATGATGTTTAATTCAATTGTTTCGCGATCGATATTGGCATCAATTGGATTTTTAGCAAGAATGTATTCACCTGGAATCATAGTTTTTCCTTTCTGTGGTTAGCGAATTGGATTGTGGACAGTAACTAATTTTGTTCCGTCTGGAAATGTCCCTTCTACTTGAACCTCGTTAATCATATTTGGTACACCTTCCATGACATCTTCTGCTGTCAAGATTGTGGCTCCATAACTCATTAGTTCAGCTACTGAGTTGCCTTCACGAATTCCCTCTAAAACTTCTGCGGTGATCAAGGCGATAGCTTCCGGATAATTTAGCTTGAGTCCACGTGCTTTACGATCTTTGGCTAGTTGAGCTGCTACATAAATCAATAGCTTTTCTTGCTCACGTGGTGTTAAGTTCATAATATTCTCCCTTTATATTGATGAGATCTTCATTCTCAATACTTTCGTAAATCAATCTTTTCAAGTGCTAGGATTTCTGTTTTAATCCAATCCCAAATGTTTCGAAAAGTGAACTGAATCGTTTGTGCGTTGCGCGCAAGCATCCTGATCGCCATACCATTTCGATGCAATTGGGTTATCCCGCCTGTTGATTTCCCATCTTGATTCAACAGTGGATTGCCAACATCGCAAATACGTTGCCATTTAGGGGCAATCAAACTGCAATCACCAAGTAAGTACCATGCCCCCCAACAGGGATAGCTATCCAACACACCGATGGTACTTANCAGGTTATTTGGAGGATTCTGTTTNGGCTCAAGACAAAAGGAATCATACAACATAATACCGTCCTCGTCATATCCTCGTANTTGTGAGCGATAGCGTTTGAAAGCCATTATCTCTCCACGTGCTAATCTACCCGGCATGATAATTTCTTGGAAAACGATTTTTCCTCCTTCTTGATTAACATGAAGATTAACTTGCTGTTCAAAATCGGCTGCTTGAAAAAGAATTGTTGGATCTGGTAGATATTCNAGCACTGAATTTTTGCCGACATAAAAATCAACTTGCTGTTTAGCCGAACCTTTCGGCATGGCATAGACTTTAGTAGCAGCTTGTGTTGTTAGTACAGCATAAGCGTTATTCGATAAATCAACCCGAATCTGATAGTCGTCTCCTTGTACAACACCTCCAGTTGGGCTAAGCAAGTAGAAACAGACTGCACCGCTTCGTCGGTCACGAATTGGTTTCATTACTTGAAGTGGGACACGACAATAACTATCCGTCACAATCGTTTGATTATTTCGGTTTGAGAGTGAGAGTCTGAGTTCGCCGTGCCGTCCGGCTGAGGATTTTAAGTTGGACATATTGCAAATAGCAAATGAATCAATAATTCTGAACCTAAACTAATCAAATACTAAGATACTCTTTAACAATTTCCTGNGTCAAGCCTCCCGTTTCNGCGTTAGCCACAATCTCACCACGATTCATTACGTAAAAATGCTGACAGAATTCTCTGACAAAATCCAGATATTGTTCGACGATTAAGATCGTCATTTGNCGTTGCTCAACNAATTTTGTTAATATCTGCCCNATTTGCTGGATAATGTTAGGTTGAATTCCTTCTGTCGGTTCGTCTAAAATNAGGATTTTCGGATCAGTAACCAAAGCNCGGGCAATAGCTAACTGTTGTTGCTGACCTCCTGAAAGGTCTCCACCCATTCGATTGTGCATCTCCTGTAGAATTGGAAACAGGTCAAAGATCTCATCTGGAATAACCTTACCATCCTGTCGAGCGACTAGGCCAATTCTCAGGTTTTCGGTGACTGTCAGTTTAGGGAAAATCATTCTTCCTTGAGGGACATAACCAATACCTGCTCGAATTCGCTTATGTGCTGGAAATCTCTCAATCCCTTGATTTTCGAGCATGATTGTTCCTGCCGACGGTTTGAGCAATCCCACGATATTCTTCATCAGGGTAGTTTTTCCAACTCCATTCCTCCCCATAATACTGACTATCTGTTCTTGAGGTACATCAATATTGATGNTGTGGAGAGCTTGGACTTCACCGTAGGAAAACGAGAGATTGTTGACTGTTAACATTATCGTCCCAAGTATGCTTCAATCACTTCTTCGTTTTGTTGAAGTTCTTCCAGTGTACCTTCAGCCATGATTTTTCCCTCATGTAACATGGTGACGAAAGAATCGAGACGACGAACAAAATCCATGTCGTGTTCAATAATAATCAATGTGTGATCGCCCTTTAGTTCCAGAAGTANCTCTGCTGTCAGTTCCGTTTCTGAATCGGTTAAACCCGCAGCAGGTTCATCAACCAGTAACAATTTTGGGCTAGATAGGATTAAGGTGCTAATCGCTAACCATTGCCGCTGACCATGACTGAGATACCGAGCTTCAGTATCTAATTCATCTTTGAGTCCAACCCGTTCAAGAATTTTAAGTATTTGATCATCTTCCTCAGCAGAAACTTGGCTATAGAGATTAGGAAATAACTTTTGATGCCCGGGTAGCGCGAGNTCCATATTTTGATATGTGGTTAAACTGTCGAATACTGTTGGTGTTTGAAATTTCCGTCCGACACCCATCAGGGCAATCTCAGTCTCGGATATGCCCGTAATGTTTTTCCCCCCAAAATGAACCGTTCCATTAGCAGGTTTCGTTTTTCCGCTAACAATATCACACATGGTTGTTTTTCCTGCACCATTCGGGCCGATCACTACACGCAGTTCATTATGTTCTATGCCTAAAGCTTCAACATCTAGTGCTTTGAATCCATCGAAGACAGCCGTTATCCTTTCTAGGAAAAGGATAAATTTTTCCTCCGAAAATCTGCTGTTGGATGGGCTATCCAGTAAATATTCGTCAAGCCGGGTTTGTGGCGCTTGTACCATGTTTTTTTCGTCCTCTTGAAGCCTACTATCTTAAGACGTAGGTGAGTCCTCCAATTTGTCTTCGGCAGTTGGGCTTTTGAACTTGTTGAACAATTTTTGAGGTAGTTTGACTAAGCCGTCCGGATATCCCAAGACAACTGCAATGAATAACGAACCGAGTACGTAAGGCCAAGCCCATGGAATAGTAGAAGTCAGATTATCATACATTAAGCTCACACCTAGTGCACCTATTATAGCACCGGAAAGTGTGCTACGACCGCCAACAGCGACATAGATTACGATTAAAATGGATCTTTCCGCTCCTAAATTATGAGGCGTTATGATCTTCATTTGCGGAACATACAGCATACCTGCCAAGCCCGCGGTTGCTGCAGCTAAAACAAATGCGAATAGTTTATAGAGGTAAGGTTTATAACCGGAAAAACGCAGTGTATTCTCATCATCTCGAACAGCAATTAGGATCCTACCTAAGCGGGAATTGATGATATATCGATATAAGACATATACCAGAAACAACATCACAACAGTTAAGAGGTACAAACTAAACTGAACTTTACTGTTAGCCAATTCAAAACCGGCAATCTTCTCGAACCGTGTCAGTCCATTGGTGCCACAGAATTTCATGTTGTTCATACTAAAGAAGTTCTGGGCAGCGACCGTAATGGCTTGAGTTAAAATAGCGAAATAAACGCCACGAACACGGCTGCGAAATCCAAAGTAGCCAATGATGAAAGCGACAGTCCCCGGAATCAAAAGCCCCAGAACAACGGTGATTGGCAATGACCAAAACGGTTTCCAGAACCAAGGGACTAGAGCATCCTGTGGTGCTTCACCTACCTTGTAAGGATACACTACGTACAAACAAGCTGGAAGCTTCCAACCTGTCTTATCAATAATGCCTTCAGGTCCACCATGATGTGCTAGATACATTCCCATGGCATATCCGCCAAGACAGAAGAACAAGGCTTGGCATAATCCCAAGATGCCAGCATACCCCCAAATTAAATCCAACCCCACAGCCACTAGCGCATAGGTCATGTACCTCCCCAGTTTGTTGACTGTTTCAATTGAGATTACACCAGTAATATAAAGCAGAGGGATAATAACCAAACCAAGCACTAACCATAGAAGCGAGATAAAACTGCGCTTAAGTCTGTCAGCTCTCTGGCTCGTACCAAATTCGTGTCCTTTGTTAATCATCTGCCAACCTTCCTTTTGGAGCGAAGAGGCCTGACGGTTTAAATTGAATGAAAACGACCACCGCCATCAACAAAAAAATCTTGGCCCAAATAGTGCCTGTAGTTGGTTCAATCGCCTTTGTAATGATGCCAATACCTAGTCCAGAGCAAACGACACCGATAATTTCTCCGACGCCGCCAGTAACAACCACTAGAAAGGAGTCGACGATGAAGTTGGTTTGTCCCATATCAGGTGTCACTCCACCAATAAGTGTCCAAGCATAGCCAGCAATGCCGGCGATTCCAGAACCAAAGGCAAATGTGTACCGGTCAACAAAATTAGTGTTTACACCTAAACTACTTGCCATGTCTCGGTTTTGCATGGTAGCTCGCATTTTCAAACCGAGTTCCGTATAATGCATGAGGTAATAGATGAAAAGAACACTTAAAGTACATAAGGCGATGATGAAGCAGCGATTATAAGGCAAGATAAAGTCTTGGATCAACTCAATACCACCTCGCAGATAAGTTGGCGCATTGACACCGATATTATCGCCATATCTCAGGCGAACTGCCTGAATCAGTATCAAGCCAATTCCCCAAGTGGCGAGTAAGGATTCTAGTGGACGTTTATACAGATGGCGCACTACTAAAATCTCGATTAAAAAACCGATGAATGCCGCTGCTAGAAAGGATACAGGGAGTGCAAAGACATAATACCAGTTGTTCGGATTTTCTATTGTATGTTTAAATAGTTTCTGCATTTCAAAGGTTGTATAGGCACCAATCATCATTAATTCGCCATGAGCCATATTAATAACGCCCATTAATCCAAAGGTGATTGCTAGCCCTAAAGCCATCAAGATCAACACTGAACCGAGAGATATTCCAAAAAACAGGTTGGCTAGAAATGAAATACGACCTTGATATGTATCGATTTTCCTGATTGTTTTCCCATATGTTCTTTGGATTTGTGGATCGGCATCTTTGTCCTTTTCAATGGATTTCAGCATTTTTTCTAGATATTTCTGTACCCTCATGCTTTTTGTTGAACCCAGTTGCTTTACAATGGCAAGGTGTTTGTCTAGATCCATTTTCAAGGGAGTTTGATGGATTTGAATCAGCAACGCACTCTCCTTGGCAACACGCCGGATTTTTTTATCAGTATCTTCTTTTGTCAAGCTCTCCAACTTTCTGAGAGCTAAGTCATTTAACTGACCTAAAGCTTTAATGGTTCTGAGTTCTCCACACTTTTTGACGCCTGAAAAACGGGTGTCAAAATTTGAGGAGGCGAGTTTCAATAAAGACTTAATATTTTCGGCTAAGTTTCGCTCCTGTCTAGCAGGGCGAATAGCCTTCAGATTCTTTATTGGGACTTGATACTGCTGATTATTTGAGGGATCTTGTACTTTTTTACCTGTTAACGGATCTTGTAAATATGCAACACCGTTTTGAACCTCTTTGCACAGAACAATCCGTTCATTATTCCAAATGAAGAGTTGACGCAATTTATATGCATCTAATACAGATATAAGGCGTTCATCTTCGTATTTTGCTATGCCGATTAAAGCTGACTTTCTCACTGAAGATTTCTTGTCGCCAAATTGAATGAGGAGGCCTCTAATTTCAGCTTCGTTTGTCTCAGAATGTAAGGGTAAAGAAATCACAGCCAAAGTCACGAAAATTAGCCAAAGGACCAAACGGAATCTAGACGTCATAAAGGCAAAATAGTCGGTCAATATGATCATAGGGAAGTATTGAAGATCCTAATTTCTAAACTCAGGAAAAGCTTAAACGGAAAATGCCCGTCCCCAAGATCTTCGAGGAACAGGCATTTGTATAATGGCCTCTCTAGTATGAGAGATTATCAAAGATAAACAACTGTTGTCAACAACCTATTTTTTCCAGCGATCTGATTTGGCTGACAGTTCTTTGAATTTTCCGTTAGGTGTAGGAGCAGGATAATNTCCATCAGGATGCAAGTAGCTACTATACGAATCAGGACTGACTAATCCTTCTGACTGCCAAACAATNTCAAATTGGCCATCTGCTAGAATTTCACCAACATAAACAGGCTTTAGCGTATGTTGATTATTTTCATGCATCTTTTTCTTGCCGCCTGGGGCGTCGAACTCAAGGCCATAAACAGCTTCACGTACCTTATCGACTTCAAAGGAGCCTGCCTTCTCGACCGCCGCTTTCCAAACATAGACACCAAAGTATGCAGCTTCAATTGGGTCGTCAGTTACACGATCGGAACCACCAGGCAAACCCGTTTTCTCACAAAAAGCTTTGAAAGCCTTGACAAAATTATTGTTTGCTGGTGTGTCGATACTTTGGTAATAGTTCCAGCAAGCTAAATGACCGANCAAAGGAGGAACATCCATAGCACGCAATTCATCTTCTGCTACGGAGAAGGCCATAATTGGACAATCATCTGAGGTAAGCCCTTGATTAGCAAATTCTTTATAGAAGGGAACATTACTATCTCCATTAATGGTAGACAANACACAGGCGTTACCTTCAGCCGCAAATTCTTTGATCTGGGAAACAATAGTTTGGTAATCTTGATGGTGGAATGGGGTATAGACTTCTTCTACATTCTCGTCCGGTACACCCTTTGATTTCAAGAAAGCTTTCAGCACTTTGTTGGCAGTTCGAGGGAAAACATAATCCGTACCGAGAAGATAGAATTTTTCCATTTCATACTCTTCCATCATATATTCGGCAGCTGGTACCAACTGCTGGTTGGGAGATGCGGCAGTATAGAAAACGTTTAGCGACTGTTCTTCACCCTCATATTGAACAGGATAGAAAAGTAGACCGTTGTATTCCTCGAATACTGGCAAGCAGGATTTTCGACTAACAGAGGTCCAACATCCAAAGGTAACGGTAACTTCGTCCTGGGTTAGCAATTGTTTTGCTTTGTCGGCAAATAGTGGCCAGTCGGAAGCTGGATCAACTACCACAGGCGCTATCTGTTTTCCCAATACTCCACCAGAAGAATTAATCTCTTCTACAGCCATTAAAACCACATCCCTGAGAGAGGTCTCAGAAATTGCCATTGTTCCACTCAGTGAGTGCAAGATGCCAATTTTGACTTGATGACCATCTGCATGAGCAGACAGCGGGAGAATACTAATGATACTTAGAATTAAAAATGAGAGACTTGCTATTTTGACAAACTGACGGAGTCTCTTTTCTAACTGTAACCTTTGAGTTGCCATTCGATGTTCCTCCACTAAAATTTAGAAACAGTGAAATAATATTGTATATTAACTGGTTAAGTGATTAAGCAACAGTTGTGCCACTTTATAGCAGTTGATTCCATNCCTATTTACCAAGGTTNNAAAGATAAGAAATTNCCTAATTATAGGTTAGCTTGTTATNTTAATATGAAACTAGAAGGTNATTTTGNAAATATAGTAGAATATACCAAATGTTTTTTTTGNCTAAACGGCCTGCATNATCTTTCATCAAATACTTGCTATAAAAACTGGCAAAAAGCTTGTGGTTAAAATAGATCATCACAAAAAAGAGATCTTGGTTCTGATTGCTGTCATTCTTTTTGGTGGAATACTGAGGTTTTTCCATTTGGAGAGATGGAGTTTCTGGATCGATGAGGTTCTTTGCGTATTAGACGCTCAGGATTTTTCATTTGAACAGTTTCAAATTAATCCTGTGCCATATATTGCGGTTCGTCTGTCAATCTCTATTTTTGGATTAAGTGAATTTGGTTCACGTGTCATCCCTGCGTTTGTTGGGATAGCATCAATTTTATTGATTTATTCGATGGGTAAATCTTTGATCAGTAAACATGTTGGAATTTTATCGGCACTCTTTTTAGCAACTTTAAACTGGCATGTTTACTGGTCGCAGAATGCTAGGGCTTACGTATTCACGCTTTTTTTTGCTCTTTTAGCAACTTGGTTTTTCTATTTAGCTATCGAACAGAACCGAGCTAGATTAATGCTTTTTGCATTAGCATCATCAATTTTTCTAATAGCTTCTCATACGTTGTCATCCATGCTGATTCCGGCTCTCGCCGTATATTCCGTTGGGCTTCGGCTGAGCGAGAGAAAGCATTTTGATCGTCGTTATTGTTTCCTGTTACTGATTTTTTTTGTGCCATTAGGGTTGCCATTGGTTTTGTTGGCNTTTCCTNGNTTTCAAACNTACCTGTTTTCTGGGTGGGGCTTAAACGAATGGAAACGAAGTCCGCTATATATTATTTCTACNTTAGTTTATGGCCTGAGNGTTCCTGTAACAGTTGCGGCNNTATCGGAAACGGTTNCTAGGCCAATNAGGCGGCCTCAAGCATTTTTGCTNTGCTATGCCNGTGTTCCACTGATCCTATTTTTGGCTTTTTCCCAATTGTTAAATGTAGCTGGGTATTATCTTTTTTTTACGGTACCAGCTTATTTGATTCTCGCAGCCTCGGTTTGTGAACGAATATGGGCNTTACGTCAAATTTCACTTCCAATACGATGCACACTACCAGTGGTGATTATTATGGTCATGCTTTCACAGAATTATATTTATTTTCGGTTGGAAAACGGAGGTCGCCCCAAATGGAANGAAGCATTCGGGACGATTGAATCCAAGTTTCAGGAAAACGATAGAATCGTCTTGTCAGTNCCACAGATGGGAGAATACTATGTGCCAAAAGCAAAATCCACTTATATTAAAGAGATGATGAATGATTTAGAAGGATTTGAGCGGGAAATCAGATTGAGCGGTAGACGCATATGGTTTCTAGTAGATGTTGAAGATTTCAATATTTTCGATTCAGATCAGCGATTACGGCATTGGATCCGAAAAAATGCGACATATATTAAGTCACACTCAGCGTTCTCACGGTACCGTGATCGAAGTATTCACGTCTATTTGCTAGAAACCAATTGAAGATTCTGCATTAGTTCTATAACTTTTTCTCGATCCCGTTTCCCNTTTTTAGATTCCACACCCGAACATAGATCTATCCCATCTGGTCGAACTTTTTCAATGGCCAATCTTACATTCTCTGGTTGGATTCCTCCTGACAGAAATGCTGGAATTGTACATNCTTGGATNAGTTTCTCAGCAACATTCCAATNACTTACCTTACCGGTACCACCNAATCTTACTTTGTCACCACTGGATTCTACTGAATCGAACAATATGGCATCTGCACCGGCGNTGATNTAGCTTTCAAGAGCGATTATCATATCTTCCAAATCAANCTTTTGACTGATGTTCACTGGTAGAAACATTGAATTCCATATTTGGCATTGTAACGAATCCTTGAGCATTTTCAACTGTTCGGCNGGTTCATGTCCGAGCAACTGAATAGCAAATGGATTGATTTTGTTAACAGCNTCAATAATCCAATCAGTCGNTCGATTGAAAAACAGTAGAACTGTAGGAATTGGTGTCTGTCGAGTTATCTCTGTAGCTTGTTCGATTGAAANGGAACGNTCAGAAAACGGAACCTCCACTACAATACCGGAGTAGTCAGCTCCNGATTCNGCGGCGATCATTGCGTCTATGGTACTGGTNGTTCCACAGATTTTGACTTGACANTCTATTCGTTTCTTCANTTGATGTTTAGNTCTTAGTCAATCTCAATATATNTTTAAATGATTCACAATAATNAAGCGTCCTTGNAGGAATTTGGAATGGNGATGTTATCTNCAAACCAAGAAANNTCTTTTGATGTAGAAGTNGACTNCTGATAAANTCAAGAACTATTAAATTTTTAGAAAAGACATNATTATACTAGCATAACATGCCAAATTCAGANGCNCTGTCTCCTNTGCNGGAAGCGCGTTTGGCTATGTGCCGAAAAGAATGGGCAGTTCCAACCAAACATGAAATCCCGGAGTCCATCAAATGCAATTTGGTTATAATTGACAAGAAATATTCCTAATATTGCTCAGCGAGTTTTTGGTTTCATAAGTTGACATAATTTACTGATAGGATTTAATCCGTCCCCAACTAGTTAGCACTTTGCCTTGGGGATAAACGGCCACTTCATCGTTGGCTATCCCTAGATTGAGTTGGTCTACACCCACCAGGTTACCATAGATCTCGCCTTTTACCGCCTCAGTAGCTCGGTCGCGCGATAACCAGATAGGTTTTATAATCGTATTTCCATCAGTTAGCTGAATATTATCTACCAGCATGCTGAATAGGCCTTTTGGTGCTGATTCCACCCTAGTACCTACGGTGATAGCTACAATTTTCTTGCTGGCAATTGGATCCAGCAAAATCTGCTGGTGTGACCATCCACTGGTAGTTGCTTCTTGATGGCGCATACCTTGTATTACGTCAGTTGTTCCAAGAACAATACCATCAGCAGTATGAACGTAAACACCACCAGATTTCAAAACGCTCAACTGCGAAAATTTAACTTGGTACTCAATCAACGTTCCTGCTTTGGCGGTGATTCCAGTTTTGTCCTGATAGATAGGTGTCAAGGCGGTTACTGGTAATCCATTGGTTGTGATAACCGTATTGACATTTAGCGATTTTCCTCCATCGGCTCGTTCAGTAATCACTGGTTTTCTGGGTGCGACTTTACCAGTAACTTGCCCCCCTTGGGTGGTAACTGCAATTTCTTGTGCGTTGCCATCGGACAAAAGAACCTCTGATAGTCTAATAGCCGAATCCTTTCTGGATAATACCTTGAAAGTCGCCGCAGCTAGCGTTCCGTCCGAAACTTTCGCGACATTGCCAATAGCCGCTGCACCGTAGAGTACCGATCCAGGAGAAACTACTGGTTCCACATCAAAAACCTTGGCAAAATCTTCTGGTAGGTAGTCACCGTTTTTGATATTAATATATTCCAGAACAGTTTTGTCATAAGCTAGTTTCAATTGGTATCCAGCTACATTTCGTCCATCAGCGATTTTGACCCGGACTTGGACCTGTTGACCAATTTCGGGCAGCCCGATTTTGGCTGGTTCGATTGAGACTGTTGCTGCATTGGTGAAATCCAATGGTTTGTCCAACGGCTCCAAAACGGTATTACCTAAATTGTCTTTATCCAAGGGCACATCTGTAGCTTCTAAGTCCAAGGGATTAGTTAAGCCTCTACTTCCCAACACATTCCCGTTTTTGATGGTAGCAGGAATTGCCTTTGCTTTACGATTGGACAGTTTGACTTCCGATAGTTGAATGGTTGAATCTTTCTTAGCTAATACTTTGAAAGTTGCTACAGCTAAGGTGCCATCTGTCTTTTTGGCTACGCCACTGATAGCTACAGCACTAACCATTACTGACCCAGGAGAAGCTACTGGAGGAAACTCATGTTTCTCTTCTGGCAGGTAGTCACCAATCTTGATGTCAGCATATGCCAGTGTAGCTTGGTCATAAACTAATGTAAACTGGTATCCTGCTATACTTCTACCTCCAGAGATTTTGACTTGGACTTCCAATTGCTGGCCAATCTCTGGTGATGCTATTGTAGCTGGGGTTATAGAAACTGTAGTCAATGCGGATGCTGTTAATGTAACTGTTAGAATAAGAAGTGCGATGAAGCTAAACGATGATTTTTGCACAATTTTCTCCCTTAGACTATTGGCTCATAGATTCTTTCGAAAAACCAACCCTCAGATGGTTAGAGATCAACAATTATCATTTCAGTATAACCATTTTCCTAACAGAGGAAAAATGGCCAGCCGAAATCCGATAGAAGTAAACACCACTCGATGCGTATTCACCCAAGTCTGAACGGCCGTTCCAATAGGCGGCATGCCTCCGTGACGCGTATGAACCGGTATCAAGATATCCAAGACTAATTTGCCTGACAACTTTTCCCGAAGCATCGAAGATCTTTATCGAGACCTCGGCATCCTTAGCTAACTCAAAAGGTATCCATGTTTCAGGGTTAAAGGGATTGGGATAATTGGGCAGCAATTGCGTTTCAGTTGGCAATCTCTCAGGTAAAATAGCATTCAGGACATTTAATGCGACCTCTTCTGCTTTAGATCTGACTGACATGCGTTCCAGCCCAACTATAGCTGATTGGATACTTTGTTTCTGTTGAGCAGTGAAATTCAGTTCCCCAGACAACAGTTTTGGCGCGGCAGTAATTTGACCAAAGTTAGCGGCGATCATCACCAAGTCAAGGATATCTATCCAGCCGTCCTGATTTACATCCTGAGGTAGGTTCTCTCCCTCCAAACCAAAACTACCCGCTACNAGNACNAGATCGAGGATATCAACTTGGTTATCTCCGTTANCATCTCCTGCCAATTTGACTTTCTCCTCCACGAACAATACTANCTCAACTGTTTTTGAATCACTGGCACTTTCTAAGACAANACTGATTGTNTATTGCCCTATCGGTGTCGAATTTGTTGTNGTTAGGATTATGGTTACTTTCTGGGATGAACTGCCGGGACTTATACTTTTCCTTTCGGGTNCTATCTTGGTGTCAACNGGTAGCGTGGATAAGTNAATTGAAAGATCAATAGNTTCTTGAAACCCNNTCTCNCCTCGAATTAACAAGTCAAAACTGGTTNTCGTGCCGATTTTCGCCGTCCGTGTAGTTTGGGGCACATCCACCCAGAAAGTAACCAATGGAATTTGTTCCTCTACCTTTAAGGTAACAGTTGCNGTTTGACTGTGGCTGGTTCCNTCATTGACTTTAAAAGTGAAGGTGTCTGTGCCATCAAANTTCGAATTNGGTATGTAGTTTACATTGGTATTATCAACGGCAAATATTCTNCCATGATTTGGTTGTTTAACTATATGGTATGTTAGTTCATCATGGTCNTGATCGTATGCGAATANTGTTATCTTTTGCGATTTGTTCTCACTTATGGTAATGGCTTGATCAACAGCAACTGGGCTGTCATTGATCGGATCAACGGTGATAATCACAGTGGCAGTTTGGCTGTCATTGGTCCCATCATTAGCTTTAAAAGTGAAGGTGTCTGTACCCTCAAAATTGGGATCTGAAATATATGTTGGGTTCGGCATTTTTCCTGATAAATGGCCGTTTTGAGGTGGAGAGACAATCGAATAGGAAAAAGGCCCACCTTCTAAATCAGTAACTGATAAATGAATGGTTACAGGAGTATCTTCAGTAGCAGTAACTGATTGGCCTATGGCAACTGGCGCATCGTTAATAGCATGGATTGTCAGGGTGACTTTCACTGCTCTGCTATCTGCCACACCATCACTAGCATTAAAAACAAAGGAATCTGGACCATGATAGTCTTGATCAGGAGTATAAGCAAAATCAGCTTGACTAACCGGCGAAAGTTTACCATGCTTGGGAGGGCGGATTATTTGGTAAGTTAGCTGTTTTTCCTCGCGACTTTCTGCGATTAAAGTAATTAATTTGGTTGTGTCCTCATCTATGGTAACCGTTTGTGGTACTGCCACCGGTGGAGCAGGAATTCTAACGTTGATCATTGCATGTTTTGAATTTATTTCTTTCGTAGTCACAATATGACTCTGACGTGCAACCACCACATTAGTTTTGTCGATAATTGTCACTAGAAATTCGTCGCCGTTACTAGCCACTTTGAGCTGGGTTTCCATCTCCATCAACAGGACTTGATACCTGCCGTTATTATCTGTTGTCGTATATATCCATTTGGGTGTAGCCGTGTCGGTTTTAGTTTTATTTACAACATATACTTTGATCTGATTTGCTTCTGAATTGTCCTCATTAATTACCATTCCAGTGATGATTAAAATGGGAGTGTCTGCAATTGCGTGCAAGCAGATCAGTATAAGTCCAACGCATAAGACTAAACTTAAAGACTTAAATTTCATCCTGTGTCCAATGTATCGATTTGATAAGGATTAAACTACTTGAGAAAAAGAGCCTTAGGTATTGGTAACTGAAGACGGAATGTCCGTTGAAGTATGTACTGATTGCTAAGATTCCTCTCCTCAATTGTTTGGCAGTTCTAGTTTCATGGTATTCTTTGATTTTCAGTTGATCATGTTCTCGAGTTTAATACGATTGAGATAGAATGCTTCTTGTAGTTGAAGAGATTGCACTGTTATTTTATTTGGGAGCTACACCATAATAATCAATTGTCGTCTTTTTGAAAATGGATGCTACTCTAAATCATTAAAATTTTTCAAATAAAACTGCAATTCCCATACCTCCACCGATGCACAGGGATGAAATACCACGTTTGAGATTTCTATCTGTCATTAAATGTAGCAAAGTGGTAGTAATTCTGGCACCACTAGCACCTAATGGGTGTCCCAAAGCGATGGCTCCGCCGCTAAGGTTGACCTTCTTCCAATCTAGTCCCAGTTCCTTGATGACAGCTAAAGATTGGGCAGCGAAGGCCTCATTTAATTCAAATATGTCGATCTCATCTAGTTGCAATCCTACTTTGGTCAATAACTGACGGATTGCATAAACCGGACCAATACCCATGTATTTCGGATCAACACCAACAGTTGTGTATGCTTTAACGGCAGACATTATTTCTAGTCCTAGTCTTTCAGCCTTGTCTTCTGTCATCATTAGTAAGGCCGAGGCTCCATCATTGATTCCCGAGGAATTTCCGGCAGTAACGGTGCCATCACTCTGGAAACAAGGTTTCAATTCAGTTAAGGAATCAATTGATACATCGATACGTGGATGCTCATCTTGATTAAATATGACAGGGACGTTCTTCTTTTGTGGTATTTCAACTGGTACAATCTCATTAGTGAACAGGTTAGTTTTAAAAGCCTGTTGATATTTTTGCTGGCTATGGAAAGCAAATTCGTCCTGTTCCTGACGTGATAGTTTATATCTATGGGCTAGATTTTCGGCTGTAATCCCCATATGGTAGTGATGGAAGGGATCTGATAATCCATCTTTGATGATTGAGTCTGTCATTTGTAGGTGTCCCATCTTGTGTCCCCATCTTTGACCTGACACTAGAAAAGGGGTCTGACTCATACTCTCCATCCCGCCAGCAATCACTACCTTAGATTCGTCGGCTAAGATGCTTTCAGTACCCATGATGATCGACTTCAGACCGGAACCACAGACTTGATTTACTGTGGTTGCTGGTACGCTATACGGCAGTCCGGCCTTGACGCTGGCAATTCGAGCTGGGTTTAAGCCACACCCAGCTGTATAGACTTGTCCCATGATGACTTCGCTGATCGAATCTGTTTCTAGATCGCTAGTCTTGATGATATGGTCAATTAGAATCGCACCCAGTTGACTAGCTTCCAGCTCTTTCAATGAACCGCCGAAACTACCAATTGCTGTACGTGTCGCTTTAACAATTACTACTTTTGGAATCAGAGAACTCATATTTTTTCCAACGTCGAGTTAAACATAGTTCTGACGGAGTTGGCGGCGCATGATTTTGTTTGAAGCGGTTCTTGGCAAAAATTCAATCAAGCGCAGATCACTTATCTTAAATAGAGGATTTAGGTTTCGTCGAATCGATTTCTGCATAGACGATTGTATTTCGGTTGGCTTTAGTTGGCAACCGTCATGAGTAACTGCGTAAATGATTAGTTTACTAGGCCCTCCATCCTTGGGTGCAGCAGCCACTGCAGCTGATTCCTTGACGAAATTGAGCTGGTTAATGACACTTTCAATTTGATTGGAACTGACTTTTATTCCGCTTAGGTTCATAGAATCATCAAATCTCCCATGTGCGCGGAAATAGTTGCCGGGCAACCTTTCCATCTGATCGCCGTGGCGTCGACAGATACGGTTCTGATATAGAGGAATATGACTATAATATACTTGGTGGTGATCTTGATTTAGGAGTTCTGTTGATAATCCTATAGCAGGAGGTAGCAAGAAAACTTCACCATTATCAACTGGTTTATGGTCTGTGTCAAGGATAACCAATTCGCTGCCCAAAGCCGGTGTAGAAAAACATGCAGGTACAGCAGGCTGAACTATGCTGCCGGTAATGTAACCTCCTCCAATCTCGGTGCCGCCACAATATTCGATGATAGGTTTGTAATCGGCCATCGCCATCAAGTAGAACATATCCTCTGGATTAGAACATTCCCCGGTAGAACTCAAAACTTTTATTTTTGACCAGTCGTGTTGCTGAATACAATTGGTAGCTCGCCAATGTGAGACAAGACTTGGTACTAGTCCCAGCATATTGACTTCAGCTTGACTTACAAATCGGGAGAATTCGTTTGTAGTTGGAGTTCCATAATAGAGGGCCATACTTGATTGATTAATGAGAGAGGCAAAAACTAGCCAAGGTCCCATCATCCAACCGAGATTTGTTGGCCAACATAGTCTCCCTCCTTCCTTTATATCATGGTGTAAATAAGCGTCACTAGCGGCTTTGATGGCTGTGGTATGTGTCCATGGGATTGCTTTTGGGGTACCCGTTGTACCAGATGAGAAGAGAATTGTACAGTAATCTGTGGGAGAACAGATTACCGACTCAAATTGATCGTTTTCAGATAAAAAAGTTTCCCAAACCAAGTCCTGATTTCTTAGGTCGATATCTGTATCATCCGTACAGATTACAATTACAGAACCGGAGAAGGCTTCCGTAACTCGGGCATATAGGGGTAATCTTTTACCTGCCCGTAGCAGGTAATCCTGAGTCAAAACCAGAGAGACATCTGCGATTTGCAGGCGGACTTTAATCTCCTCGACGGCAAAACTGTCGGCAATTGTGACTGCTACTGCTCCAACCTTTATACAAGCTAAATAAATTGCCACTGATTCTAGTGTCATTGGCATGTCAATCCCAACATAATCCCCTTTTTCAATGTTTTCTTTGATTAAACTGTTGGCGACGCGATTGACCAACAATTCTAGGTCTCTATAGCTGATTGAGGAAATTTGGCCTCCTTCTGATTGAAAAGTTATGGCTTGTACATCAGCCGCTGCGTGGAAGCAGGAATCGACAATATTCAGTTGGGCGGAACTGAGCCAGTCTGGTGATGTTACGCTATCTGTTAAATCTAGGATTTTACTATAAGGCTTTTTGAACTGGATATTTAAAAGATCTATCATTTTACGCCAGAAAGCAGGTTTATCGGTGATTGACCAATTGTATAAATCGTCGTATGAACTGATATTTTTCTCTTGCATCAAGCCGTAGATATTGCTGTTTCTGATATCATTTCCCTCTGGTGTCCAAACTGGGACTGGACTTTTATCAGTATCCCAATCTTTGTAGACATAATGGTGCAAATACCTATGCACTTTAATCGGATGGTTTTTGTCCAACACTTTTTTTGAAATATGACGCCAACACTGATCACTTGGCAGATCAGTTGGTAACTGGCGTATATGGGCAAAGATCTTTTTCGCTTCTGACTTGTCCAATCCCAATTTTAGGAGTTCGGGTAAAATAGTGCCTACTAACATTCGATTTCTCCTTTACTCCAGATAATAAGTATGTCAATTGCCGCGAATCTATGACCGATTATAGCTAGAAAATTTTCCATATAGGTCTTGTGCGTTGAAAGTGTATTTCGCATTTGTCAAAGGACAGAATCTGGTTGATTTACGCTGTATGCATATCTATGTCAATAAGCATGTTAACCTCCGCTTTTTACGTTAGAAAGTGCAAAGGGGCCAAAAGTACCTAGTGGGATATCTGAAAATATTTCAGTTGACCTGAAGAATCAAAGCTCAATTTCTGCTAAGGCCGACAGATTGGTCAATCTGCTTGTTGCCAGAAACAAACAGCGGCTAATAACTCTTCCTTTTGTTTTTTTAGGAACAGGTTTCTCGTTTCTTAATCCAGCTAGTAGTGATTTGCTCTTGTGCTCACGGGCAAAGAATAGGTAGATGGTTTACTTGGAGATTCCCATTTTTTCTTGTTCGAGGAAACTTAGAAGATTTCGTTCAGCGATTGATTTTGGATTAGACGATGTAGTACGCGGTTTGGCTACCTAATCATTGTTTTCTAAACATAAATTTAAGTTGTTACTTTCAAAAAAATAATTACAAAGATGTATCGAATATTATCAGATATTTTATCAATATTTACAACAACTTACTCCGATTTTTTTATCGTGCTTTTTCATGAAGAATCATCTCTGCTGTGGCTTGTGTGATAGGTCTCTATGGATAAAACTGATACATTTCCGTATTCAGCAGGACACTTAGAAGACTCCACACAATACCCATCAAATAGTCACCTAATACCAGTCCCAAAAAGAATGGAACTGCATGTCGGTAGCTTCTTATCCCGCCGTGCTTAAGAATCGTCCACTTCAGTGCTAGGCAGATAAGAATTGGCGCCCAGAGATCTGACATTTCTTGGTTGCTTGCCATCACATAACCTAATGGGTGTAGCGGTAACCAAAAAAATTTGACGCGTAAGTATGTCAAAATTATCATGATAAAGAAACCTATTCCCATAAACAGGACGCCGACCCAATCGGTGTTAGTCGGATAAGAAATCCAGTTAGTCAAACGCCTAAAATATTCCCGGCCATATCCAAGTGCCCAAGGGCCAAAATATCCAGAGTTAGCACCTTTCTGGTAGTACATATGAAGTTGTACCCAAAAAGCAACGAGAATGCCAATAGTGGTGGAAATCAGAATCGCCCACATCATTCTCTTCTGGCTAATACCAGTGGTCTCAGCGAGTTTAAAAGCCTCCAATTGATGAGGCATTTGTTGTGGTCGATAGTCTCTGTTGAAAAAGCAGACAGATAAAACGGTTAAGTTTTGGGGGCCAAGTCGTCGAGTTCCTAGAATTGTCCCTAGTGCGTATCGTGGTGCTAACCAATGGTAGGCATGTACAAAGATACCCGACTCAGCGCGGATGCGAGTAGTAATGATCGGAGTGATTAAAAAAAGAACGGCAAAGATAATAGCTATCCAGAATGTCATTCCCGCTTTATACAAAGCAAAAGCAAACAGAAACAGTCCCCCGCAAAGTCCCCAGAAAGCCGTTTGGTACCGTATTGGCTGGTTCATGTCATCAATTCCTGTCGGTTGTCTTAGGCCACTTGCCAGCACTTGTCTAAAGTGGTGTTTCCCGATCCAGATAAAGAAAATGCATAGTCCGACAAAGGCGCCAAAGGTTTGTTGGTCTAGATAGGGGAATTTGGGTAAGCCACGCCATCCCATAGCTTCGGCTAATGCTACTTCATTTCGATACAGAAAATAGAAAAGTGCCGTGGAAAATAGCACGTCGATAGGCATCAGGAACATAATGCCAATGGCGAAAGGATAAAAAGCAACAGTTATGCCACCATAGAGACTCAAAGGTAGTTCACTAAAGGAAAAGGAACGTCGTGTGATTGGAAGTGAAGGCAGTGATGGGTATATGACACTGAGTCCGTTGAGTAAACCAATGCTGCTAGCGATACCTATTCCCAACCACATCCGTTTATTTCTGAAGAAAACGGAGGAGGAGTTGGTCATCTCAAGTGGCAGCTGAATGATAGGAAATGTCAGTCGTTCCCGATCCGCCCATTGACGACGAAGAATCGTATTCAAACAAAGAAAAATTATAGCCAATGTGAAGAATAGGAAAAGCCAACCGAGTAGTACAGGAATCCAAACTTTCAGATGATGTGGTAGGTAGAGATTGGAATCACCAGTATAATATCCGTGTAAAACGCTTCTGTCAGAAACGGTCAGCCATCGAGGAAGATGATCCCAGAAAAGTTCTTTCCACTCGTTTTCTTCGGTGGCGAACCAGAATCCGTGTCCCAAGACCGATAACACCGCTTGTAACATGTCGCAACCTGCCATGGTAGTAGTCAAGCTCAACATCACGTAGAGCACGATGAGTTCATCGGCACGCAACACGGAACTCGGCCAAATCCAACTCAGAAGAAGATTAACAATGATGATTGTTACTAAGATGAAGATGACATTTGACAGTGGAACAACCCAAGTTGGAAAAGTGTAGCGTACCAACTCCATCTGGATTAGGAAATAGCAGTTGATGGGAGCAATCAATATAACAATAAATAGGATCCGCCAAGTCAATCCTTGGTGCTGATCTCTGCTTGTACTGATCATATGGGTTAATACGGCTCCCAATTCATAGATTGCATCTATTTCATATATTATTGGCATAAATCATAGTGACTAACTTAGGTGGCTTCAAGATTATTTTTTAAGAAATTACGTTATTTAGTGTAAAATAGAGTTCGCGTAACGCGTAACATAGCAAAGATAATTCAATATGCGGTAAAAAGACTTTTGTGCATTTACCTGATGCTTAGAATAAATCTTTTTCCATCGTTTGCATTGAGTATTCGAATCAATAGGAGGAATAAATGAAAGCTCTGGTTTTAGAGGATTACAATGCACTTGTCTACAAAGATGTTCCGAAACCGGAATATGAACCAGACGAAGTCCTAATTAAGGTAAAAGCTTGCGGTATTTGTGGTAGTGATGTTCATGGAATGGATGGGAGCAGTGGTCGTCGTATTCCACCCCTGATTATGGGACATGAGGCATCTGGTGAGATTGTGGAGACGGGATCTGAGGTGAAACATTGGTGTATTGGTGATAGAGTTACTTTTGATTCGACCATCTATAAATTGGAAGATTGGTACACACGAAAAGGTTTGTACAATTTGAGTGAAGGTAGGATAGTGCTGGGGGTTTCCCCAGGAGAATACCGTCGCCATGGTGCTTTTGCCGAATATGTTGCCGTACCTCATCACGTTTTGTATGAAATTCCTGAAAAAGTTTCTTTCACTCAAGCTGCTATGGTCGAGCCGGTTGCAGTAGCGTTGCATGCAGTAGGACTCACTCCGATATCTGTCAACGATTCTGCCGTGGTAGTGGGCGCGGGAATGATTGGTTCGTTTATCGTGCAGGCGCTTCGAGCTGCGGGTTGCGGAAGAATTATCGTTGTTGACTTGGAGCTGGAACGATTGGAGTTGGCCAGAAAACTGGGGGCAGATCTAGGTGTTAGAGCTGATGAAGATGTGCTAGAAAAGATTAAAGAACTAACACATGGACGAGGTGCAGATATTGCTTTTGAGGCTGTTGGTATTGACTCTACGGTTCAGACAGCTATTGATAGTGTGCGCCGTGGTGGAACGGTTACGTTGGTTGGCAACTTGGCGCCAAACGTTAATCTGCCACTCCAAAAAGTTGTCACCCAGCAACTTCGGTTACAAGGAAGCTGCGCCATTTGCGGCGAATATCCGGCGGCTCTTGAGATGATCGAACGGGGAGAGATCGATGTTGATACAATATTGAGCGCAGAAGTTCCGCTGGCTAACGGGGCTGAATGGTTTCAAAGATTGTACGATAAGGAAAAAGGATTGGTGAAGGTGGTTTTGAACCCATGATATGAACCCCTAGTGATTCATATATTCCGTGTTTTGAATTTTGAACTTAGAAACGAGGTAAGACGGTAATGGTAGACAACTTTTTTGATTTATCAGGCAAAGTTGTAATAGTAACTGGTACAAGTCGAGGGCTTGGTCAATACATGGGTCGGGCGTTGGCTAAATCCGGTGCGGATTTGGTCATCACCAGCCGAAATATTGATTCATTACACGATTTCAAAAAGGAAATCGAAGATATGGGCAGAAGAGTTCTTCCCCTTGAACTCGATGTTAGAAACCACGATAGCATTCAAAATATGGCTCAAGCTACGATAGAATACTATCAGAAAATCGATATACTTGTTAATAACGCTGGCTGTAACATTCGCAAACCATCAATGGAAATTACTTGGGATGACTGGGATACTGTAGTAGATACTAACCTAAAAGGGACTTTTTTCGTTTCTCAAGCTGTCGCCAAATATATGATTCCCTGTAACTACGGTCGAATTATCAACATTGGTTCGCTAACATCTGTTTTTGGTTATGCAGGGCTCGCTCCGTATTGTGCTAGTCGCGGTGGGACAAAACAACTTACCATGAGTTTAGCTGACGATTGGGGGCCATTTGGTATCACAGTTAACTGTATTGCTCCTGGATGGTTTAAAACCTTTCAAAACCAAGTGCTTTACGAGGATCAAGAGTGGGTTGAATATTTGGTTGATCGGATCCCTCTCAAACGTCCAGGGAGACCACAGGATTTGGACGGTGCAGTGGTGTTTCTGGCTTCCGATGCTAGCCAGTATGTGTCAGGTCAAACTCTGCTGGTTGATGGAGGTATGTCCACGGGATCAGTCCGAGCATTGCCAAAGTCATAATTGCTAGTTTTACCTGTAAGGAGAGTGTATAAACGTATGTCTTATTTTACCACGGAAGATAGCAATTCTTCGGGAGAAACGGGTATATCATTAAACATAATACAGTTTCTGATCGATTGATCAAAAAGGCAGTTGATATGATCTGGCAACATATAGATGCTGATCGAAACGATCCGGAAACGTGAATCAATGCTGGGCCAACAGGAAATCTCCCCGCTCCAATCATCCTGATATTGAGTCTCTCTGGAGGTTTCCGATAATCTGTTTTGCAAGATGGTCTATCCGACAGGAGGAAACGATTGGGCCCTGCCTGAAAAAGTCATATGGATGTTTATACAATTGAAGGAGTTGTCAGTACTTTCACCCTTGGAACTACTATGAACCTAAATGATGTTGTCCCTTGAGCTGGAGGGCTCATTTTTTGGCTAGGAACGCATCTTATGGCGGCGGAATACTTTAAGACTCATTCGATTCTTAATGGAATGGAAGCTTATGTGAAACGTTGCCGCAACTGGTAAAAACCTTCGGTTCGGTGGGACAACCTGTTTCTTGGCATCATTATATGATGCACAGCGCCAGCAAAAATTGTGGTTCTGAGATTCGCATGGCCACAGTTAGTAGATTAAGGTGGGAGATGTGAACGACATTATGTTCGAAACACCGGATAATATGTGGGGATACTGGAAAGAGGGAATCTGGCCAACACGATCCGTCCTATAATCTGAGGCTGATTGGATGGGATGTTTACTTAGCACACGCTCTAAAATTAAATTGGTTGTCTAAATTCGGTGGCTACAATCTAAATTTTGGATCGATCAACCAGATACTTTATGAATAAGGGGAAATCGATGCGACTTCATAATATGCAGATTCACAGCACTCTTTCTCAATGTGCATCTGATGAAATGACTATGGAACGAATCATTAGTGAGGCAGAAAAGGCCGGACTTGAAACCATTGGCATTTCTGATCATATTGATTATTTAGATCCGTCTCGGGAGCAAAAGTTATTAGAAAATTTTAGTCTTCGAGATAAGCTTTGTCCAAATATCAATGTTCAGATAGGTTGCGAGGCATCACAAATAGATCGATGCACTATTGTTCTTGATATCGCGACTGCAAAACAATTTGATTTTGTCTTGGTTGCTTCCAATCATTATCACCTCAGTCACGTGGAAAACCCAATTGAAAGAAGTCCATCGGCATATGCTCAGCATCACCTCCAGATGATTGAAGGTGCGATCGACTGGGGTTACACGACTATTATTCCACATCCATTTTTGTTAGCTAAGGTTCGTGATATAGATCATTCGGCTGTATTGGCTAGCTATGATCGACATCAACTGGAGTGTGTTTTGTCCAAAGCGGCTGAAAATCAGGTTGCTTTTGAACTCAACCCACGTCATTTGGGAAGTAGCCCGGATTTCTTTAAAGAATTAATAATTTTGGGTCAACAGGTTGGAATCAAATTTGCCTTAGGTACTGATGCTCATAAACCACACGAAATAAAATATGATCAAACAGATCTCCGAACTCTGAATCAAATTGGTGTTTCCCAAGAACACCTACTAGCAATGTAAAGTAGAAAATCAAATCTTAAAGCTTGAAATTGTATTGGAGAAGATCGAGTTGAAAAATACAGATATTTTCCAAAGAGGAAAGAAGGTGGATTAGAAGAAATTCTATGAATCAAGAAAACAGTATTGTGACTAGGTTAGACCTCTGCCGGAGGATTGAATCGTTGCCGCAAGTAAATATTGGGCATTATCCTACCCCATTGGAACCCTGTCCTCGTTTGTCAGAAGCGCTAGGAGGACCAAAAATTTACATTAAACGTGAGGATTGTTCAGGGGTAGCTTTTGGTGGGAATAAGATTCGCCAGTTGACTTTTACTATTGGTGAAGCCATGTATCAGGGAGCTGACACTATAGTACATGGCGCGACCGCACAATCGAACCACTGTCGTCAAGCTGCGGCGGTGGCTGCCCAGTTGGGATTGAAATGCTACCTACGCCTTTCTCGTGACCATAAGAGTTTCGTGCAAGGAAATCTACTTTTGGGTCATCTGACGGGTGCGAATGTCGAATTGGTCGATGCACCGTTTGGTCCTGAGCTGGATGTTGTTAAATACGCTTTAGCGGATCAATTACGGGCGGATGGTCTTAGGCCGTACGTAATTGCAGCGCCTCGGTCCACTGCTTTGGCTGCGGTTGCTTTCTCTTGGTGTATGGCTGAAATTCATCAGCAACAGCAGGAAATGGGAATTGAAGCTGACTTGATCTATGCTGGGTCAGCAGGTGGAACGCAAGCCGGATTGATCCTCGGGTCAAAAGCATTGGGTATGAAGTTACAATCGGTAGGGGTATCGCCAATTTATTGGGAGGATAAAATTGATCGTATTCAGCAAGCCGCTAACAGTGCAGCCGAACTTTTGAAGTTGGATATTCAGATAGATGGTGACGAAATCAATAATACTGATGCCTATATCGGGCAGGCATATGGAGTGCTGACCCCGGAATGTATTCAGGCACTGAAAATTGTTGCACAAATGGAAGGTGTTTTTCTCGATCCAGTATATACTAGTAAAGCCTTTGCAGGTTTGATTGATCATATTCGAAAAGGCAAAATTTCTTCCGATCAAACTGTGATTTTTTTGCATACTGGAGGAACACCAGCACTGTTTGCGTATAATCAAGAATTGACAGACGTTTCAATTTAACTGATTTTATAATTTTCTAGACTTTAATAGCACTTTCATCTGGAGTTAGTTGTTTCGCAATGTGCGATTTAGGGCATCGCTCACAAAATCTGAACACTTCTCGGCTTTATGTTGGACGTCCCTTTTTGGCTTGGAGTTATAATTTAGAATACCTCTTGTGACCATGATGTTGGTGAACTTACTAATACTGGTACATATATTAGAAATCACGTTGTTATGAACAGCATTGTTAGACAGTCTTGAATGTTTCAAACATTGTTGTTCACTCACCTACCCGCATCGGTGCCTGAAACCTTAGTAGGAGGTGAGTTGTCGATGTCCTCAAGACATATCTAAAACTGCTGCTGATGTTGTAGGTGCTGGTAATCTTGCTATGGTTGGGGGCTATCTGTAACAATGAGCTGAACAATAGTTTCATGACTACGTCACGCTAGCATTTAGCCTTTTCTACGAGCTGGGAAATAGATGGATTTCAAAGATATATTGCAGTGGGGTACATTAGAAGGCCTAAGTTTGTCCAACAACTTGGTAACTAAGAGGTTCGTCATATGGTTCAACCCCAAACTAATAGAGAAGTAATTAAGGTAACAAAGCATCATTGAAATGGAAATGCCATTTTGGTATTATCCACGAAGAGTTAAAACAAATGAGTATCTGAAGAATTAACTTGTAGCAGTCAAATCGAAGCTAAACGTATACTTTTGATTTGTTCTCTACAAAATTATAGATGGGCCAGGCATCTGTGACCTCGAGTGTAACACTACAGTTCCTCCAAGTCTCTCTGAATCTACTAAGTGCCGGCGGACACAGTTTTCCAGATACAAGTTTGCCGTAGGATCGCGTTCCGGTCAAAGACGAAGTGACATGCCTCTACAACCGTCTTGTCGCTGGATACAGGTAAATACAGATTGAAATTGAATCAACAGTATCAAAAAGGACAACCATTCACGATTCGTTACTTCAGAATCCTACCCTTGACTTTCATATGGATTGCCCTTCAAACAGGACTTTATGGTTATATTCATCTTAACGGTTTTGGTCAGTTCATCGCCAACCACTTACCAGTTGGCAGTGTTTTCTGCTTAACTATTTTTGCTTTCTTACTCAATCCGATCCTTTCCCGATTTGGACCAGCCGCATCTTTTAATACGGCAGAATTAACGCTCTGTTGGGTTATGATAACCGCTGCTGCTTCCGTTCCTGGTTATGGGTTGATGGAGTTTATTTTTCCTTATGTTGCTGCTCCTGCCTATTTTTCTACTTCGGAGAATCAGTGGGCAGAACTGATTCTTCCACATTTGAAAGAGTGGCTCTATGTTACTGATCAATCTGCCTTAAACAAGTTTTGGATTGGCATTGATTCACATCAAACGATTCCATGGAAGATTTGGGTTAGGCCTGTCGCTATCGCTGCCATTTTCGGGTTATCTTTCTTCTTTTCGGTTTGTTGTTGGGCGGTCATTCTACGTCGTCAGTGGGTGGAGCGCGTTCGATACACTTTTCCACTAGTGCAAGTTGCCGCCAATTTAACTCAAGCAGATCTGAATCAGAAAGCGTTTCAACCCGTATTTCGTAATCGGTTCTTTATTTTTGGTATTACATTCGCCGTTGCGGTTCATCTGGTGCGGGGTTTGCATCAATTCTATCCCTTTTTTCCTAATATCCCCCTCGATTACCCAATTCGGCAATTCTTTCCCAACAAACCGTGGCTAGCTATTGTCAGTGGATGGCCACTTTTATTTCGGCTTCGGCTATCGGTTGTTGGCGTTACTTACTTCTTGCTACCTGACGTGACTATTAGTATTTGGTTTTTTTTCTTATTCTACAAGTTTCAGGAAGTTGCTATCTCTGCTTTCTCCATCGCTCGTGTCAATACACAGCAACAGGTAATGGGTGCGGTCTTAGTCCTAATGGCCGTTTCGACTTGGCAAGCACGAAAACATCTCCTCGCTGTTTGTCAAAAGACCTTTACTAATCCAGTTGACTCGGTCTTAATAGATGATAAAAATGAGCCGTTATCTTATCGTTCTGCTCTGTTGGGTATGGTCGGCGGTTTCGTGTTTATGGGGACGATGGCAGTTACAATGGGGATGTCGGTTTGGATAGCCATCTTATTTATCCTACTGATGTGGATTTTGGCCACTACAGCAGCTTGGCATGTTTCCAATGCAGGATGTTTGCTAGTCAATGTTGGTTTCACTCCATTCAGTTTTTTTCGCATGATCTTTGGTGGGCGTGCGTTAGGAGTTCGTAACCTAATCTTGTTGAGTTTTGACAGATCTTCTATTCCTAATTGGTCATCGCAATCGTTAATGGCATACTCGATCCAGAATTTTCGCTTAGCAAACATTCATCATCTTCCGTCCAGAAACATGAGACTGACACAGTGGATGCTTTTGGCGGTTGTATTGTCGATCGTGATCACGTTCTTTACCACTTTGACTTGGATCCATCGAAAAGGTGCAGTCAACTTGACCCATTGGATTTTCAATGTAGGTCCTGGNGCNATGCGTCGATCAGTCAATGANATCTTGAATCCATCGTCTCCAAATCTACCTGGTATTTTGAGTGCAGGNACTGGTGGGATCATTATGTCNGGACTTATTTTTATGCGACAGCGCTTTTTGTGGTGGCCATTTCATCCGCTTGGTTATGCGCTTGGTGTGACGTGGGCGCCATCTCGNCTTTGGTTTTCGACCCTAATTGGTTGGGNTATTAAATTTCTGATCCTGCGGTTCGGTGGNTTTCGTGCCTTGCGGAAAGGTCAACCATTTTTCTTAGGCTTGATTATCGGTGAGTATTTTATGGCNGCCGTTTGGCAANTTTTNGCTTTNAAAACGGGCGTTGGATATTGGGGAGGACCACCCAGTTGAAGTTTTTAAATNGTNCTCCTCCTTGGTTTTCTTATGAGCAATTTTATTCGGCTAAATTGCGGACTAATTCGTCAATACTGTTTTGTCGAAATGAATAAATTATTAAAAGGCTGAAAACTATCGTAACTTTCTGANACCTCCATCGTAAGGTATAGAACAAACCAANTTAGGGTAAGGACTATGAACACTCTCACNCAATTGTTGTTATACACAGCNATTAGCCTATTNAGNATACGGGNGCTGGATACATTGATTAAAAACTTGTCGCGAAAGATGTCAAGGTATCAGTTAGAAGCATATAATACAGTTGGAATTGTTAAGTGGTTTCAGCATCAACAACTTCGGGTTTACCGGATTGTACCAATATCAATTTTGTTGTTTATTTCGGGAAGTCTATTATGTCTTTCCACCGTAATTGGATTTNGCCAGCAAAACTCAAATGTGGGTATCGCGTTATTGATAGCTTCTATTCTTAACTTGTTCATTGAATTATAATGTAACAATGGTCAGAATGCTGGATTATTTGNCGGTAAGTGTTTCTGTAAAAACTAAATATNTTTCAATAAAATATTAGATGGAGATCGTTCGATTTCCTGATTTAAAGCTTCCAATGCTTGAGATAGGCGTTTGGATTCGCCAGATTCATGGATGTGAATATCTCCTAACCCATGTTCGTCAATAGCTTGCAAGACGAAGCTAACGCTGAGGTTCTCAACACTCCTAGCTGGTTGATAAGATGTGTCCTGAGAGTTTTTCTTTCCCACTTCATTAATAATTTTTGAGTTCATTAGATCAGTAATACATTGTCTTACCAGTCGTACTGGAGCGTGTAGAGTAGCTGAAATCTCTTCGGCTGTCAGTGAACTCTTCGCCTCTACAAAATTTTTCACTAATAAATTAGTAATTAAAAGAGTCACTAGTTTTTTGAAGGAAGGTTTTACCTCTTGGCTTCCCAACGCAAATTCATAGCGATTGATATGTTGATTAGCAAAAGCAATCTCNGCACCTAATAGCAAGATCAGCCATGCTGTTTGTATCCAGATAAGCAGGAGTGGTAGGAAAGCAAAACTACCGTAGATAGCATTGTATTTTGATATTCCCATTTGTGACTTGAAGAAAATCCACTGAGACAATTGAAAAATTGTTCCAACTATGACGCCAGCAACTAAGGCCGACTTGAAGTTGACCTTAGTATTCGGTACAACTACGTAGATCATAGTAAACAGCAACCAGATGAGACCAAAAGGGACTAACTTAATCAACAGAAATAGGTNACCTAATAACTTCATACNTTTGCTTAGATCTTGGATTATTGCAGTAATAAATACAGTTGTACTTTGGGCTAAGATAAATAGTATTGGGGCGACCACCATAATGGAAAGTAAATCGGTGAAATTNCTGATCCATGGACGTGAGTTTTTTATCTCCCATATATCGTTAAGTGCAGCTTCAATATGACGTAGAACCCGAGTTGCAGCCCACATAAGNACGANAAGTCCGACGCCAGCAATCAAGCTTCCTCTNGTACTTTCAAGTAGAAGCTTTGCCTTACTTATTATCCAATCAACACCTTCTTGGGCAACCATATCTCGGCTGGCGATTTTCTCTTGCAAGAGTAACTCTAATTTTTGTTCAAAACCAAATCCTTTGGCAATGCCAAAAACCATTGCTAATATTGGAATTAGTGAAAGNATAGAATAAAAAGTCAGTGCNGCAGCNCGAAGTTGGCATTTATCTCGATTAAATCCTTTAAAAGCTAGTATTAAAACTCTTACTTGTTTAATTAAGGGTGATTGCCACCTAGGNAATTGATCAAGAGGAAGTTCCCAAATATGGGACTGAATAAAGTCTGTAATTTTAGGAAACATGAAAGACTCTAATTCGATTNGTCATTCAGCGATTTGATTAGGTGTTTACAATAAGCTGAAAAAAAGTTTTTTGGCAAAATGTGCGATGTCGATCTCTGCTTGCTTCTATTTGATCATCCACTTTATATNATATCAATTTNTNTAGAANCTTNCTCTTGATCAATTGACGGCTAATCTNAAGTCCGTAAAANTGGTTCTTTTTTCGTCAATTAATCTGCATTTGATCTATTNTTTGTCGTAGNTCACGTATTCCTTGTAACATTAACTCTGGAGTTCCCCANTGTTCGATGCTAGCTGAACCANTGAATCCATCGGCAATAANAGAAGNTAGTANATCTTGGTAAATAATATTAGTTGTTCCTANTGGATTCATTTTCTTATCTGNATTNGGCTTAATATGAAAGTGNGTGACTAGACCTTTGATATGGTNATATCCATNAGGGTAAGGATTCTCGCCACTNNGNAAACCATTCATAACATCCCAGCAGACTGTAAGTGCAGGGCTATTACCCAATGCATCGATGGCAGTCTTAACCTCTTGGCAGGTTCCAAGTAGAGTTGATCCNTCGTTCTCAATTGAGAGTGTGACGGCAGCACTTTCAGCTATTGGTATAATTGGNGACATCTTCTCGACAATTTGATCTATGTATTTACTTAAATCAGGGCGAGATTTGTCTGTTTTTCGATNGGGTTTCCAGAACATAAANCCACGNATAATNTGTGTTTCGAAGGCATGTGCTAATTCAATCATCCTATCAAAATAGCGTCGATGTGTTTCGTACTCCTCTAAACTATCGATGTTACATTTTCCAAATGGGGACCCAATGCAAGTCACTCTCGCATTATATTTTGCCAATACATCTTGCATTCGTTTGACACCATCATCGTCAATAGTGGTAACGCTATCTCCCCACAAACCACCCCGAATTTCAACGGTGTTAGCTCCTGCATCAACACCCAATTTGACAGCTTGATCGAAATCTTTTGATACTTCATCTGCAAAGAAGCAAACATCAACCATCATTCTCTCCATTTAATTTTATAAATTATTTTTTAATTTCCTTGTATCATTATGGTGTTTAATAACGTAACTTCTTGTTCTCAAAAGTCGATCTTTGTTTCATGGAAGTTGGGCACGGATTAAATACTTTTAGAATTTTCTAGTGTTTTAATGTTATTGTGTCATCCTTTAATTAAGTCAAGTCCGCGTTAGTTTTTCCGTTTTCTTTGAATCCCCCGGCGACTATATTATTGTATGGCTCGTCCCTATCCTTGCCAACCGGATAAATATCTGGGGTATGATATCCGAAGCGAACTGAACGCCTCCATTCTCCTGATCGATTTACGTTAGACCAGTGAACCGCATAATAGCTAAAGAAAATGACGTCTCCTACCTTAGCTGGAATTGATACGGTGTCAATAAAATCCGGGTGATATTTATCAGTGGGTAGATGAGGGGCCGTATGAGATCCAGTAATATGCTCTAGAGGTCCATTTTTGTGACTGCCTGGTACAATTTGCAAACATCCACTTTCTAAGGGTGTTTCGTCCAAATGAACTAGGCAATCAACAAAACCAGGTCCGTCATGTGGGTAGAAAGGATAATCCTGATGCATTGGGAATGGTGTTCCGAGTTCGGGCGGTTTGGCATGAAGTACTGTATGATGCCATTGAACGCTTGATCCGACCAATGACTGTACCGCTTCTACTAAGCGAGAATGGAAAATTACTCGTCCCCAGGCGGCAGAATAAAAGTGTGGATTGTGCATAAACACGGCTTTGGTGTTTTGCCGCTCATTTTCTGGGAGATACATGTCGCGCCAAGGACCATGCCAGCCAATGGATTCATTTCCCCATTCGGAGATTACTTTTATCATTTCTGATCCGAGTTCCTCAACTTCTTCATCGGTGAACAATGACTCAACTTTCACGTAGCCATCGCGATGGTAAGATTCTATTTGATTTTCTGTTAACATCTGAAGTCCTCCATTTTATAATTGTTGTGACTGATTTGATATATTTTAATCTCCTAATTAAAAGCAAATTCACTTCAATTGATTTGTTGCCGATGGAATGTTGTTCAGTTGGCAATCGTGTTATTTAAAGATCATCTGGGGGCTTTATAGATATTCGTAACTGCTGCACTGATTTCGCGGCCGCGTCAAGCAAAATCCTTTCCCCTGTGGCATAGGATAAAAAACTCATCCCTTTTCTTCCCCAGTCTGCCACGAATTCAAGGTCTCCGGCAATTATACCAGAGCTAATTCCGTATTTCTGAGAAACCGAAACGATCTTTTCAATACTTTGAGTCATCAAAAGATGGTTTATTTGACCTGGGATACCTAAGTCCACCGACAAATCCATAATTCCGAGTACGGCTACATCTATACCAGGGATAGAAAGCATTTCGTCCAGATGGTCTAAAGCAACTTTACGTTCTATTTGAATTAGGAGTAGCGTTTCCTTTTCTATTGCTGCTATGAAATCTTCTGCTGGTAGCGACTTGTAGTTTGTTTGGTAGTGACGTTTGGGCATATCCTCTGATGCCATCAGGTGGATATCGAAGCCAACTGACAATTTCTTCTACTTGTTTAGGTGTATTCACCCGTGGAATCATAATGCCTTGTGCTCCAACATCCGTAACCTTGGCGACTAAATGATATTTTGCATCCGGAACACGTACAATTGGAGTGATATCAAGCAATCGAGAAACTTGGATCATTTGCGCCACCGTCTCAAGGTTAAAGGTNGTGTGTTCCATATCGATAAAGATAAAGTCNAAACCTGCTTGGGCAAAGATATGTACCANNTCAGTGATACCNAAGCGNGAAGCTTCACTACCAATAACNGTTTTCCCTAGCTNTAATGCGGATTTNACTTTATTCTCATTTATCATTGGTTTCCTTAGGGAATCTATTGCTTTTGTTGTGTTGCTTATTTNTCNTGTTAAGAACAGATAATAATGAAAGCTCGTAAGTTAAATGCTTGACCCGAAACTTNTTTTAATAATANGCCNGAATNTGTAGTAACTTNGGGAAAGGNNTGGTANGANAGCGGTTAATTTGATGGNTACTATTGAAATNCTATCATTGAATAGCACTTTGGTGNNAGTGTNTAGGNGNTTNGAAAAATTAATTTTAGAATCTCTATTGCAGTTTGCTTGTCAGGTTTCTTATCATNGCTAGCAAACATANNCATTTGGTGAATGCAGGAAGGACAACCGTCNTGACAACTGCAATTCGATATAATTTCGGATGCATGTAACATCATTTGGTCAAACTGNTTATAGCTTGTNTCGGCATAACCAAGACCGCCTGGATATGCATCCAACAGGAATATTGCCAACTNCCCATCATCGTNGGGTTGNACCTTTCCCNGACAACCTTTTTGTTCTGACATNGTATACAGTGGCAAGATTGATTCAAGTACGTTTTTNATGGCNTNCAAACCACTAAAGTAACTCAGCTGCAGTTCCCCTTCNACAAAAGGAAGAANNTNAGAATTTGGTATAAACCAGGTCCCCAATGTTTGCATTTTCTGCTCNGGNAGATTCAAACCTTTTCGTCCGATAAATTCATGTGAATGGAACGTAATTTGTTGGAATTCTGTCGCTCGAGACTTTATGAGGATTTTTCCTGTTTTAATTGTGCCATTACCCCAATTCTTTTGCCCTCTANATTCGATGATATNNATATNTTCTGTCACAACCGATTGGGTGTAATAATCAGAGGTCACAAGNTCAGCAGTGACAATNCGTTNATCAAAGTCTAGTTCTTTAATCAAGTAAGTTTCTGANTTNTGTAAGTAGATTGCTNCGGGGTGNGCATGTGAAAAAATACGTGCNCCGTCGATAGTTCCAATNATTTTGTTNGTTTGNATATCCTTNATTGCGTATGATTGACTNGGGACAGAGCGGAGNTCTATNTGACGCGATGGATAATCANTCTGAGGGACATAATATTGNGGGCCTGATTGTTTNAAATTNCCTTTTTTGTAGAGATAATNTGCAATGAGAGGCATTCTNTTTCCNAAAAANTTTTGATCAGATTTTCTCAATGGAATCTCGTGNGCTGCACATCTGAGATGTTCTGCTAAGATATGGGGGTTTTCCGGTGAAATAACCGTTTGCTCGGGAATCTGTTCAAAAAGATATTCTGGATGTTGTGTTAAGTATTGCTCAATTGGTAAATTNTTAACAATTAATATTATTAACGANGTAGATGATCCTCGTCCAACCCTACCTGCCTGTTGCCATAAACTNGCAATTGTACCTGGAAACCCAACCATTACACACGCGTCTAAACTACCAACATCAATTCCGAGCTCTAGCGCATTGGTCGTTACTACGCTGAGTAATTCGCCTGAAGCCAGTTTTTGTTCAATTTCACGGCGATCCCTTGGTAGATACTCTCCCCGATAAGTTTGAATTTTCTCTGTTAATTCTGGGCTAGCAAAGCTTAGCAACTCCCGTACGTAACGACAAATAAGTTCCGCAGTAGTTCTCGTTCGGGTAAAGGCAATTGTCTGGATTTCAGATTCCATCAGATTTGCAACCAGCTCTTGTGCTTCAGAACTTGTATTACGTCGTATGTTTTCTGATGAGTTGACAATTGGAGGGTTCCAGATGAGAAAAGTTCGTTCACCTTGTGGAGCACCATCTTGATTTACCAGTCGAATTGGACGATTAACTATTGCTTCGGCCGATTCGACTGGGTTAGCAATAGTAGCTGAACAACATATGAATTGAGGGCTTGCGCTGTAATGGTTGGATATCCTGCTCAATCGGCGAATAATATTAGCCATATGAGACCCA
>NZUQ01000096.1 GCA_002697225.1 Candidatus Poribacteria bacterium | reverse complement strand
GGGAGTAGCCCAGAACGAGTATGAACCGATGCAGGTTGGAATTTATGTTCCGTTGCGACGTAAATATCCTTTGAGAAACGTTAGTCTGACAATTAATAGTGACATACGGCATGAAATAGGATGTTTATATTATTTGGAGACTGCTCGTTCAAGGCAACTTGACCGAGGTCAGGACTATGAGGGAAGACGAACTGCTATGCCTGTATACTTGACACCTGGGAATAGGATAAATGAAATTGAACCGGGGCGTTCTGCCGCTTTTTGGATCACATTTCATCCGAAGGCTACTGTACAACCAAGGCAGTATGAAATACCAGTAANNATCTTGGCTGAAGGNGAAAAACCAAGGGAATTNCCTATATATTTAACAGTATANCCTTTCTCTTTACCTCGTCCAGATGTGGCCTTTGGNTGTTATTACAGGATCGATCGTATTGCTGGATGTGATGTNCCANTGGGAATTAAGGTTCCTTATCGCGACAAAAAATATCAGGAAATGTATGCTCTGGACATGGTTGCACATGGTCACAACACAGTGCAGATNACTTCATTCTTTCCTGGGTTTGGTACTGANAGCTACCAACAGTCTGGACGTGCCAAACCCCCATTATGGTATCACCCCTGGCTGGCGTTGATGGATGGCACCGATTTTACAGCTGATGGTTTGATAGATCCCATCAGATTTCTTGAAGAGCAACTTGGAATTTATAAAAAAGTGGGGTTAATCAGCTCAGATATTCCTATTTGGACTGTATCTGAAGGGAGCAGTAATAGAAAGGCTTTTGTTGCTGATACTTTGCGTCGAATAGTTACCGAAAATAAGTATCCAGAAATCTTGTTGTATCAGCGGGATGAGCCTCCTATTTGGTTCGATCATACGTTTTCCAAGGCAGAAATTGATCATGTTGAACAGTTCAAGAAACTGAAAAATTGTCGTAGTATTGCTGCCATGGACGGATCTGCGGTTCTAGCTTGGGGACATCTGCATGATGTTTGGATTGTGTATGGTGGCAGAATCACTCCGGAGATGGTTGCTGAAGCTGAAAGGCAGGGGGCAGAGATCTGGACCTATCTTCATGATCTTCGTATTACCAATCCATTAGCACATCGCTACTTTGCCGGACTATATACTTGGGGGTTGGAGTTAAGCGGGAATATAGTTTACTGTTATCAACATGGTGAGGTTGGTCAACCCCACCCGGTTTGGTTATCCGATCAACATAGACCATCCAAAGAGCAAATTTTAGGTTTAATTATACCTAGTCAAGCTGGACCAATTCCCGGTGTGGGTTACGAAGGTCGACGAGAGGGTATTGACGATTATCGTTATTTGCAGTTACTGGAGTCAAGAATAGCAACCGCATCTTTGGATCAACCGATTAGGAACGAAGCGAGAGCATGGTTGACGAAACTGAGAGAAAGTGTTGTTCAATCCGCAATTGATGGCAAATTGTTTAACCATGTCACAGTTTGGGATTTAGATTGGCTGAATCCCAGCCCTAACCTGCTTCCTTCTGACTATCGTCAAATTAGAAGGAAAGCCTTATGGTATATTTCTCAGTTAGACTATGTCTTCGAAGAAGAGAGTACCATACATATGCTTGGGGCAAGATCCTTTCCTGTTAGTGGGTTAGAAGGTTCAGATTATGAACATGAAAGTATTGTTAGCTGTATCCAAGCAATCGAAAATGGAACTACTGAATCAAAGAGATCTGCTGCCTGTGCCTTAGCTCTGCGAAACTCTGGAACGGAGGAAGCACTAGGTGCGTTGGTATTAATGCTTAATTCCCCTGATGTGCGCATACCCGCAATTCGAGCAATTCGAGCTATGGGTAAACAGGCTGTATCGGCGATACCTGCGATCAATCGATTATCAAAAAATATAGACCCTTTTGTTCGAGCGCATGCTTTGTTAGCATTAGAAGCTATAGGAAAAGAGTCAACTGCAGGTCTTATTAGAGGTTTGAAAGATCCTTTTCCTATGAATGCTCATCTAGCTGCTGTTTGTCTGGGTAGACAAGGAAAATCTGCTATTCAGGCCCTGCCTGCATTGCGTAATAATCTTAGATCTCCGGTGTATCTGATTCGTCACGGGGCAAGTAAAGCCATTCAACAAATTGACAAAAATTAGCAACTATGCTTCTAGGCTCTGATGAAATCAAGATGAGATATCTGGTAAAAACCACTTGTGACTAAATCTTAAAATGTGTTACTTTTTCTCATTTGGTTTAAGGTAAATTGGTCTAATATAAATTAACATGAGCTAAAAGGTCGCTTTTTTATATGGTGTTAGAAGGTGAATTCAAATATTAATCGGTTTCTTATTTTAGTATTTACCTATGTGCTAGCTATGGTGATTTCGCCCTTAGCAATACCAGCTTACGTCAATATTACAAAGCAAGCTGGGATAGATTTTAAGCACAACAACGGTGCCTTTGGAAAGAAGTATTTGCCTGAAACAATGGGAGCAGGATCTGCGTTCATTGATTATAATAAGGATGGATGGCAAGATATAATTCTGGTTAATAGCAAGGATTGGCCTGGACATCCGACAGGAAGCAATCAGACTATGGCACTCTACCGGAACAACGGTAATGGGAGCTTTACAGATCAGACGCAGTTAGCCAAATTAGATATTAAACTCTATGGAATGGGAATCGCTGTTGCTGATTATGATAATGATGGACATCAAGATTTTTATTTGACTTGTCTCAATATGGATCGGCTTTTCCAAAATCAGGGTGATGGNACNTTTATTGACGTAACTGAAAAATCAAATATCAGCAATCCATATTTCGGTACTAGTTGTGCTTGGTTTGATTACGATAAAGACGGTTACTTGGACCTCTACGTGGCCAATTATGTTGAGTGGTCAATTGAAACCGATTTGTTTTGTACACTTGANGGAACCAGTAAATCCTACTGTACCCCAGAATCCTACCAAGGGCAACCGAGCAAGCTTTTCAAGAATAGGGGAAACGGGACGTTTAGCGATGTGTCTAGGATTGCCCGAATTGCCGACCCAACTAGCAAATCACTTGGTGTCTGTACTTTTGATTATGATGCTGATGGATNNATTGACGTTTTTGAAGCCAATGATACNCAACCNAATAAACTCTATAGAAACAATGGTGATGGNACTTTCATTGAGCNAGGAATGCTAGCTGGCATNGCTTATAATGAAGATGGTAAAGCCACGGGAGCTATGGGTGTTGATGCCGGTGACTATGACGGAAGTGGCATCGAGAGTTTGGTGATTGGAAATTTTTCAAATGAAATGATCAACCTTTACCATAATGAAGGGGATTTTTTTATCGATGATGCGCCAATTGCCAATATTGGTACGGTCAGTCTTTTAACCTTGACTTTTGGATGTTTCTTTTTCGATTTCGATCTTGATGGAAAACTGGATATTTTTACTGCTAATGGTCATCTTGAAAACGAAATTAATCTTGTGCAGAGTGAAGTTACCTATAAACAGGCTCCCCACCTTTTTCGCAATATTGGTAATGCTAAGTTTGTTGATGTAGCCAATCAAAACACTGAGTTGATGGAACCAATTGTTGGTCGTGGGGCCGCTTACGGTGATATTGATAATGATGGCGATTGGGATCTTGTGGTNACCAACTGCAACGGNCACCCACGGCTTTTCCGAAATGACAGGNAAACACNACATAGTTGGATTAAGATTAAGCTGATTGGAAAGAAATCGAATCGTGATGGGATTGGATCAAGAGTCAAAGTTACAACTGAGTCAGGCTTCCAATTACGCACGTTGAGAAGTGGATCAAGTTACTGTTCGCAAAGCGAATTGTCANTAATCTTTGGTCTTGGTAATGATAGACANATTCGTCAAATTGANATAAATTGGCCAAGTGGTTTAGTNACAAGTTTGACAGAAGTTACGTTGAATCAATNAATTANNATTGAAGAAAATTAGGATCATGGAAACNGCAAAAATTNATGCTTTGCTGCTAATTTCAGCNATCANCTAAAATTATTGGNAAGTAAATGGAATCTTCTACAAGAANAACGGGTTTNGTTTATGATGAAATTTACCTTGAGCACGATACTGGNCATGGGCATGTTGAACGGCCTGATCGGCTTAGCTTCTGNTTNCGNGCTCTGAAACAATCGGGNTTTTGGAATCAACTTCATCATATTGAAGCGACTCCGGCNACACTCGANCAACTCTGTTATGTGCACNAGTGTGACCACATTGANCGNGTGAAATCACACTGCCAACGAGAAATACCGCTTGATTATGATACTCCAGTATCGAAACAATCTTTCGATATAGCGCTTTTAGCTGCTGGTGGTGTATTACGCGCTGTTGACCGAGTTATTGCTGGCGACGTTGATAATGCTTTTGCGCTTGTACGTCCACCAGGGCATCATGCTACACCAAATCGAGCAATGGGATTCTGTTTGTTTAACAATATAGCTATTGCCTCCCGTTACCTTCAATCTGAATATGGTCTGAACAAGATTGCGGTAGTTGACTGGGATGTTCATCATGGAAATGGTACTCAGGATACATTTTATGCAGATCCGTCTGTTTTTTTCTTTTCCATTCATCAGCACCCGCTCTACCCTGGATCTGGTCTAGCCCATGAAACCGGGTTAGAAAAAGCTGATGGTACAACATTAAATTGCCCAGTACCTGCTCATAGCGATATTAATGATTATATTCATATTTTTAAAGAGCGCTTGGCACCTGAGTTGATTGAATTCAACCCTGATTTTATGTTGATATCATCGGGTTTTGATGCACATCAACTTGATCCGTTATCAACTATCAATATAACATCAGAAGGATTTGGGGATCTAACTGAAATTCTTTTGTCGATTGCCGATCAAGTTTGTGAAGGATATGTCGTATCCGTTTTGGAAGGGGGGTATGATCTTTCCGGACTATCCGAGTCCGTCGTGGCACATGTAAAACGTTTGATTAATTATAACACCTTATAGTACAATACCCATGTGTATTTGTGGTAGTTTGGATCGAAAGGATAATTGATTATGGAACAAATCAGGATCGGACATAGTCCGGATTCTGATGANGCCTTTATGTTTTACGCGCTGGCGAAGAAACTCATTCCNACGAATGGNTTCGAAGTTGTGCACGTAATCGAGGATATTGAATCACTTAACAAACGCGCGTTGAATNCGGAACTCGAAGTCACTGCTATTTCNATACATGCTTACGCGTATGTATCANAGGATTATNNNTTGATGCCCTGCGGAGCNAGTATTGGNGATCGGTATGGTCCTATCGTAGTCTCAACATCTCCAATTGATCTGCATGATCTGTCAGGCAAAAGAATAGCTATTCCGGGTGAAATGACAACTGCCTATTTAACACTTCAGTTGTTTGAACCAGATTTTATTCCTGAGGTTGTACCATTCGACCAGATTCTNGATCATGTAAAACAAGGAAAATCGGACGCTGGGCTAATCATTCATGAAGGCCAGCTTACGTATCAAAGTCAAGGNTTTCACAAGATTATAGACTTAGGAGAATGGTGGNATCANGAAACTGATCTNCCCTTACCATTGGGAGCGAATGTAATTCGNCGAGACCTTGGGTCGGAGNCAATTAGAAAAATTACNNCCNTGTTGAANCANAGNATTCAATATTCTCTGTCTCANCGTCAAGAAGGATTGGAATANGCAATGGTTTACGCACGTGATATGGANTCCGATTCCACTCTAGCAGATCGNTTTGTTGGCATGTATGTAAACGATTATACACTAGATTATGGACANAGAGGTCGAGCGGGNGTCCACGAGTTGCTNAGTCGCGGTTATCAATCTGGCATAATCANATCGCCAGTTGANATCGATTTTGTAGAACTTTAAATNTTTAGATCAATGCAACGGCAAGAGAAACAAAAAAAGCGAAATAGATCTTTTNTTGGTNTAACTTTCAGTTGTTGTAAAGTCTATACGCGAATTNATATNAATAAANAAAGNGATNCTTANGTTGGTTGGTGTCCCAAGTGTTGTAANAAAGCTATNGTTAAAATTTCCCCTCATGGNACTAAATCTAGGTTTTTCAGCNCTAACTGACTTNATTTTCTCTCTAATTNNTTGTAAGCATTTTTGTAGTGCCTTTTTGGTGTCTTTTTGTTTTGATTTAGGAAATTGTGTTCTAGGATGCTTCTTGATTCGGTCTTTCTAGCTGAGGAGAANATTTTTTGAAGGTACGTTTTTGGGGAGTACGTGGTTCGATCCCTTCACCCGGAGCAAGTACAANGCGTTATGGTGGTGACACAACCTGCATAGAAATGAAAGTGGGTACGGAAACCATCATATTTGATGCTGGTTCNGGTATTCGTCCGTTGGGATTGAAACTGATGGGCGAAGCTCAAGGGGAAGCTATCAAAATCCATCTATTTATAACCCATACTCACTGGGATCATATTCAAGGGTTCCCGTTTTTTGTGCCCGCCTTTATTCCAAACAATCATATCATGATTTATGGCGCTGNCCATGAAGCGAAAACGCTTCCAGAACTTTTCTCTGGACAGATGAAAAGAGAGTATTTCCCCATTCCAATTGTAGCTATGGGCGCTGAACTCGAATTTATTCCGATATCTGAAGGGACACTTNAAATTGGAGATATTGAAGTTTCATCTATGTTTGTGAATCATCCAAGCATGGCATTCGCCTACCGTGTAAACTACAATGGTCATTCTGTTGTATTTGGGGGTGACCATGAGCCATATAACAACATGCTATCATATAGCAAAATAGCATATCAGGTCGANGGNAAACAGNTGGATATTGAAGAAAATGGGAAANAAAAGTTTTCTAAGCTANTAGATAAAAAATTAGCTCTCTTTTGTCAAGATGCTGATTTGCTTATTTTTGATACTGCTTATACCTTGGACTTATATCCTCAACGGGAAGGATGGGGACATTCTTACCCAGAATATGCAGTTCAAATTGCTAATATGTCAGGGATAAAACGACTCGCCCTTACTCATCACGACCCAACTGACACTGATGATAAAGTAGACGCAAAAGTAGAACATACCCGCCAGTTTATCAAAGCTTCCAAGCTGGGCATCGAATGTTTTGCGGCGCAAGCCGGGCTTGAATTANANATTGAGTAACNTCCCTTATNTTCTGAAAATTTCTTTTTCATAGAATGTATTTGCTCAAGTCCTGATCTTTGACGATATCNGATAACTCCTGNTCTACGTATTCCGACGAAATCGTGATTTCTGTGTTCTCGAGATCTGGAGCCTCAAAAGANATATTCTCAAAGAGNTTTTCCATGATTGTATGCAATCGGCGTGCGCCAATATCCTNGATAGATTCATTGACCTGAAAAGCCAACTCAGAAATACNTTCGATAGAGTCATCCGTCATTTCAATCTCAATGCCCTCTGTTTTCATCATCGCAATATATTGTTTTGTCAATGCATTTTNAGGTTCAGTTAGAATGCGTTTCAGATCTGATTGGTCCAAGCTCTGTAGTTCAACACGGATTGGGAAGCGTCCCTGTAACTCGGGAATCATATCAGAGGGTTTGGCNGTATGAAATGCCCCTGCTGCAATAAAAAGGATATGGTCTGTCTTTACCATTCCATGCTTGGTCATAACATTGCAACCTTCAACAATGGGCAAGATGTCACGTTGGACGCCTTCGCGAGANACATCTGGACCAGATGTAGAGGAAGATTCCCGACCAGCGATNTTATCGATTTCATCTAGAAAAACAATACCCGAGTTTTCGACTCTGCTAATAGCTTCACTAACAACTTTGTCCATATCAATTAGTTTTTCGGCTTCTTCCTGAATCAAAATCTCTCGAGCTTCAGCAACAGTGACNAGTCGTTTTTTTGTCTGTTTCGGCATCATGCTTCCAAAGACATCTTTGANATTAATNTCCATCTCTTCGATACCACTGGGCGAAAAAATTTCAATGAATGGCATCGTTCGGTTTTTCACGTCAATTTCAATTGGCTTGTCTTCAAACTTGCCATCCTTCAACATCTGTCGGAATTTCTCTCGCGTGCGGGAATACCTTTCGCGTTCTGGATCAACTTTCACTTCAAGTTGTCCTGAATTCTGCATAGCATTTTCAGTTTGATTCTCTTCTTCTATCAAGAAATCGCTGATCTGAATTTCAAATTGAATTTCATTATCGCCTTGGTCCTCATCCACAGATTGATCTTCAGGTTTTTCCTTAACTTCCTCTTTTTTGTCTGGACGTGTAGGTGATGGAGGTATCAGAAAATCCAGTATGCGCTCTTCAACCAATTCAATTGCCTTTTCTCTTACTGATTCAGTCTGCTCGGATTTCACCATGTTAATTGATAGATCGCTAAGATCACGGATCATCGATTCAACATCACGGCCAACATAACCAACTTCTGTGTATTTTGAGGCTTCAACCTTAATAAACGGTGCGTCAACCAACCGAGCCAACCGACGAGCAATCTCTGTTTTTCCAACACCTGTTGAGCCTATCATAATGATATTTTTGGGAGCAACTTCATCTTGCATGTCATTCTCCAACATTTGACGGCGTATTCGGTTGCGGAGTGCGATTGCTACTGAACGCTTAGCTTCGCTTTGCCCAATAATATATTTATTTAATTCTTCAACAATTTGCTTGGGTGTAAGTGTTTCTTGTAACTTGTTCTGAGAAGGTGAAGGTTTACTCATAACCTACACAGACCTCCAATCTACCTATGATTTGGTTTATTTTGCTAATTCTTCAATCTTAATCTGGTTATTAGTATAGACACAAATTTCACTTGCAATCTTGAGTGATTCAGACACAATTTCCACAGCACTCAATTTTGAGTGCTGTATTAAGGATCTGGCTGAGGCTAGAGCAATATTTCCACCGGATCCAATTGCTAAAACCCCATCATCGGGCATTATGAGATCTCCATTGCCCGAGATTAAATAGGAACTATCAGCATCTGCGGCAATCATCAAAGCTTCCATACGTCTGAGGATGCGATCTGTTCGCCATTCCTTGGCGAGTTCATGTACGGCTCTTTGAAGATGTCTGTGCTGTTCTAGTTTACTTTCTAGCATTTCGTATAGCGTTAGTCCATCCGAAGCTGATCCCGCGAAACCAATCAACACACGATCATCGTAGATCTTCCGTATTTTCTTAGCCCCATGCTTAACGATAGTATCGCCAAGTGTTACTTGACCATCACCGCCAATCGCAACACCGCCATTTCTTCTAACAGTAATGATTGTTGTTGATTTAATCATTTTATTCCTTTTAGTCAATTAGTCTCTTCTAGTGTCCAATACCCAATCGGTCAGCATGCCAACTTGGGAGTCCTTCTTTACGGATTTTGTCCTGAGCACTACGAATATCATACTCAATTCGTTTCCAATAGATCATTTTTTCGTCGGTATCAAGAATCGCGATACTTGCCCGTGAGTCAAGATCACGTGGTTGACCAACTGCTCCGGGATTAATCAGATAGCGCTTTTTCTTTGAAAGAGGATAATAAAAATCGTTTTCTGGATAGAGTGTTGAAACCTTATCGTCAATCGAGTGCATCACTGCAATATGCGTATGCGCAAACAGGGTAATCCAGTTCTGAGATTTCCGAAATGCCTTTTTAGCATCTCTTCGGTTTAAAATGTAATAATCTCTTCTATGAGGACTACAGTGCACAATTCCAATACTACCTTCAATCTTTACTAATCCGTCGCTAAATGCAGCTAAGTATCTTTTGTTATCAGCTGTAATCTGTTGTTTTGTCCACAATATACTGTAGCGCGCAAGCGTCTGAAAATCGACCACCGGCGTGTTGCGAGAAATCATCCGATCGTGGTTTCCACAAACCGCAGAGTGCAAGTCGATTGTTTTCAACAATTCAATAGTTTCGTTCGGTTGTGCACCATATCCAACAAGATCCCCCAAGAAAAGAGATTGATCAACCTTTTCTTGCTTGAGTACTGATAAAGTAGCTTTTAAGGCCTCAAGATTCGCGTGAACATCAGCAAAAACGAAGTAACGCATGGAATCCCCAACTTCATATGCAATTTACTTCCCTTTTCTCAAATCAATTTTAATTTTACCGGCTATGAATGGACGATTTTATTCGAATATGAGATTTGGTTCGAAAACAGCATAAATACAAACAACATTAATCTTCAGCAGTTGGAACAAATTGATGTGCTTATGTTTATCGTATGGACTTTATTCTTTTCGTAAGCAAAATCATTTACAGATTAAGTATCACCAAAATGTTGATAGGCAAGAGCTGCGCACTACTGATCGGATATTTTAAATATACTTATTGCGCATCCACACAAACAAATTTGATTATAGCAGAACGCTTCAATCAGTAGCAAGTGAAAGTAACCAAGAACCTAGCTAAAAACTTACAGTCATCTTACCATCTGTTAGATCCAAAANCCGTATTATTNCATTATGTCCACTACTAACAAGAATGTGTTTCAGAGCCATTGTCTGTGAGCTAAAACTCCAACTACTCAAATTCTCCTGNAGATCNCCGACGGCAAGAACTCAATNNCCNCCATTCAAGAAGATCAGAAATCTAGCCNNGTCNACGTAANTTTNATAATTATTCACAGCTTGTCGTNTTCCTAATCACAANTTCCAATCATCAATANGNCTTAAAGCCACAAACCTAATCAGGGGNACCAAAGCGCTTACAAAACTGTCACTTNTAAGCCGCANNGGTAAAACGACAAACGAGGTCACCTTCATTATTGTTNCAAAACTAAGTAGATCTATGCTACAATTTTCCACTATAANAATCACCCGCCAAGATTGCTGGTTTTCAGATGGTTTATTACTTNTTTTTTNGAGGTTCTACGAGAATATTTCCCGCCATTCAACATCTTCCGTTATATTAGTTTTCGAGCGATTTACGCGACCATTACAGCTCTTACTATTTCACTTGTTTTTGGTCCTTTTGTTATTCATAAACTAAAGCAATTTAAGATTAAACAATTTATACGTGATGATGGCCCTGAAACGCATCAAGACAAAGCGGGAACACCTACAATGGGAGGCTTATTGATTCTAACGTCAGTACTAATCTCAGTATTGTTATGGTCACGACTAGATCAACCTCCGGTTCTTATACTACTTCTCAGTATTTCGTGGTTTGGATTGCTCGGTTTCATCGACGATTATTATAAGGTTACTAAGCAACAATCGTTGGGACTCAGTGTAAAGCAGAAGATTTTGTTCCAGTTGCTTGGTGCACTAGCAATATCAATTTATCTTTATCATACTGATAGTTTATCGAGTCAAGGTACTCCTAATACTGCCCTTGTTTTCCCTTTTTTCAAGAACTTCCGGCCGGATATTGGAATTCTATATATACCTTTCGCATCGATTGTGATTGTTGGAGCTTCTAACGCTGTAAACCTAACAGACGGACTAGACGGTTTGGCAATCGGATGCGTCATTTTTGTGGCTGCAACCTTTGGGGTGCTTGGCTACTTGACAAGTCATCAAAAGTTGGCAGATTATCTTGATATTGTCCATCTTTCGATAAATGGAGAAGCGTCAACTATTTTTTGTGCAGCTCTCATTGGTTCTGGACTTGGTTTTCTCTGGTACAATTGCCATCCCGCGCAAATTTTCATGGGGGATACTGGTTCACTGGCACTTGGTGGCGTAATTGGTACTATTGCGCTGTTGATTAAACAGGAGATTTTGCTTGTAATTGTTGGAGGGATATTTGTTGCCGAAGCATTGTCAGTTATTCTACAAGTTAGCTCATTTAGAATCCGCGGCAAGAGAATTTTTAAAATGGCCCCACTGCATCATCACTTTGAGCAGATAGGTTGGAAAGAAACAAAAGTTGTTAACAGGTTTTGGATTATCGCATTAATTTTGATGTTAATTGCACTCAGCACCCTAAAAACGAGGTAAGAGAAGCAAGATCTTAACCCAATTGTTATGGAATTATGCAAACGTCTTCGTTCAAGAACATGTGCAAGTCAATCTGATTGTGCTACAGTTAAGCCTGAAAAGCAAATAAATCAATGGAGAATTACGTGTTGAGAGGGGAAATTCCGAATATTATTCTTGCTTCTGCCTCACCACGTAGGGCAAATTTGCTACGCCAAATCGGACTTGAATTTCGGGTTTTGCCAAGCCAAATTAATGAACCGAACATTGAGAGTCAGCCTATTGAGGCTGTTAAATGCATCGCTTATGAAAAAGCAAAGGCTGTTATTGATCAAGTGGAATCTGGGCTTGTTATTGGGGCTGACACAACGGTGGTCGCAAATCAGGTAGCAATTGGCAAACCCTCCAGTTACCAGCAAGCAATTGAATTCCTCACAAAACTGAGTGGAGGCCGTCATCAGGTAATTACTGGTGTCGCTTTAATAGATGTCAGTCAAAAGACTGAAACAGTATGGTCCGAGACAACTTCAGTTTTTTTTCGTCAATTGCGCAACAAAGAGATAGAAGCGTATGTAGCAAGCGGTGAAGCAAATGACAAAGCAGGTGCCTATGGGATTCAGGGGAAAGCTGCTACTTTTGTAAAAAAAATCGAAGGTTGCTATTTCAATGTAGTTGGGTTACCGTTAGCCAGTTTAGCTGAGAAATTATACCAAACTTACTGGGCATAATTCTACAACCTCTCATCCTTAACCTCGATTTTTTGACGCATGGCACTGTACCAATTATTGTAGGTAGCGCTCTTCTTGGATTGAAGTAGGGATTTCCGTACTTTAACTTGCTCACCGATTTCATTTTTTAGCTTATCCATGTCTGGATCATTAATCTCTATCAGTTGAATGATAAAACAATCACTGTTCCCTTCTATTGGACCACGAATTTCGTTTGTCTTCATTTGAAAGGCACTAAACATAGCTTCGCTTGAAGATCCCATGTTCGAGATATAATCACTGCTGACTGAAAGTGCGAATAGGCCACTCTCTTTAACTTCCAAATCCTGTCGTGATATCCCTTTAGGAGCTACGTACCTACCTATTAGATCTTCGAGGGTCTCTCCATCAGTCAATTGGTTGAATAATTTATTGGCATCCTCCAACGCTAGTTTTTTTGCTTTTTCACTTTTTAAATCATCAATAACTTTATCCTTGACATCCTCGAAGGAAG
>NZUQ01000095.1 GCA_002697225.1 Candidatus Poribacteria bacterium | reverse complement strand
TTTGAAGGTAGATTTTACAATGCCCGTTTGCACCTTCACCGATACTAGTATCGGTGAAGGTGCAAACGGGCATTGTAAAATCTACCTTCAAAACATGGTAATTGTTTGACTATGTATCAGACAATAGTCCATACAACTCTAGCCAAATGAAACTGCCTATGACCAAGGCACACTCGATCGGCAACCGCGATGGGGCTAACCATTGCTTGGAAACCGTCGGGTTCAGAACCAACGTTGACCAAGACAACCTGGTTGAATCCACACTACCCAACCCATTAGCTCAAAAAGCCGGGATTCAAGCCGGTGACCGCATGATAATGAAGGGCCAACCAATAATTTCAATCGTAGACATCCAATGGGTATTGCATTATCTACCAAAAGTCGCTAACCCATCAATCATCTCGATGGAGTTGCCAATGCCCTAATTTTCTCAACCACGAAAAGCCTAAGATTTCGTAAAAACGTCTAACCTTTAATCTACTGGTTGAAAAATTCCACTTGCCTGATCTCCAATCTGACGACTTAACTGAGCGAAGAATAACACAGTTACAGATTCTGAAAGATCCTACAAGAAATGAAGAACCTAAAAAGAACAAGACGATTTACCTGTTTACCCTTTATGTCCAAATGGAGAAATTTGATTGATTAAAGACCAGATTTCAAATCAAGGTTGAATTGAAAGAAAGGAAAATACCCATGACGGGTGGAGAAATTTTCGTTGAATGTTTAAAAGCTCAAGGAGTAACTGACATCTTCGGCATGCCAGGAGGGCATCTGAACCCTGTTTACGAATCACTTTACAAAAGCCGTGAACAAATTAGTCACTATGTAGTTCGTCACGAAGGTGGTGCCGCCTTTATGGCCGATGGATATGCTAGATCAACAGGCGATGTCGGTGTCTGCTTAACCATTCCAGGCCCTGGCAGTACAAATGCCTCAACTGGGTTGGGAGAAGCCTATACTGCCAATTCGCCAGTGCTACTGGTGACAGGGCAAAACTCGTCGCATCTAGCGCAAAAAGCCCCCAGCAAAAGTTTTCACGGGCTTGATCAACAAACATTCTTATCTCCAATCACCAAGCATATTGAGATAGTAAAAACTGTAGATCAAATCCCAGAAGCGGTAAATCGTACCTTCGGTGCAATGCGTTCAGGCCGACCCAAACCTGCGCTTATTGAACTGGCAACAGATGCACTGACGACCGAAGTTAATTTACCAATCCCAACTCGAAACAACGGCCTACACCCTGCCGCTAACTCCATGGACTTGGGACAAGCCTTAGACCTAATCCAAAAATCCAAACGCCCTTTTATTCTAGCTGGCAGCGGCGTCAATCATAGTCGTGCTACGACCGAGTTGGTGCAATTAGCCGAATACCTCAATGCCCCCGTAGCCATGACAGCTATGGGAAAAGGATGCATCCCCGAAGATTCACCGCACTCGCTGGGAATATTTCGGAGTTCGNTTACTCGGGAAGCCATTGAATGTTCAGATCTAGTAATCGCACTCGGTACCCGATTTGTCTATAGAGAAACAGGCAATTGGACAATGAAATTCGAGCAACCCCTTCTTCAGATTGATGCGGATCCAACTGAAATTAGCAAAGAGTACCCAGCCCAAGTCGGCATCTGTGCCAACATCCGAATCTGCTTACAACAATTGAATCAGGCATTTCAAGGTCAACTACGTCAAGATGGGTGGGGTGGCCGGACGGCTCAACTGCGTCAACAGTTCGAAGCAAATGAACGACCTCGATTGGTCGAAGATCTACGTGCTGCCATGCCTAGAGACGCCATATTAGCCGTTGACGTCCACATCGATGGTTATTCGACTTTGCCCCATTTTTGGGTATACCATGCCGGCACATTCATTTATTCGCCGATTTCGGTTAGCATGGGAATCGCCTTGCCGGCTGCTATAGGAGCACAAGTTGCATATCCAAATCGAAAGGTGGTGGCGATTGCTGGAGACGGAGGTTTCCTAATGACCAGTCCCGATCTAGCTACCGCGGTCAAATATAATCTACCGATTGTCATTATTGTAGTCAACGATAATAAACTGACCTCTATCGAAGGTGGACAGGTCAAGCAGTTTGGAGCGACCTTAGGCATTAATTTGGTCAATCCAGATTTCGTCAAGTTTGCCGAGTCATTTGGTGCAATTGGGCTTAGGGTAGATGATCCATCCAATTTTCGACCTACATTGGAAAAGGCATTGGACTTAAATAAACCATCATTAATTGAGATTGTGAAATCATAAGTTGGTAGAGTCATCTTAATCTACAAAAAATTCGATAGCATACTGAACATTGACGCGACTGCGATTATGGTTTAAGATTAAGATTATCTTTTTTAATCTGAAGGAGATTTGGATGTTTAAATCCGCAATCCTGGGTTGCCGTGGTCGTGCACGTGCACATGCCAAAGCATATCAAGACATCACAGTTGGCAAACTAGCATCAATATGTGACATGAGCGAAGAACGGTTACACGAATTCGGTGATATGTTTGATATTGACCAACGTTATACCGATATACACGAGATGCTGGAAAAGGAGAAACCCGACCTACTCCACATTGTTACTGCCCCAGTCCTTCGGGGCACAATGCAGTTCATCCGTTACCCATTAATGAACATTGCTTCCGAACATAGAGTACCAGGGGTAATCATCGAAAAACCAATTGCAGTAATGGGAGAAGATTGGCGACAAATCCATGACTTGGCTAACAGAACCGAAACAAAATTCGCTGTCAACACTCAACTCCATTTCCATCCCAAAAACTTGGAACTCAAACAAGATGTCACTCAAGGAAAAATTGGGGAAATCAAACTGATCGAGGCCAGTTCGCGCAACCCACCTGTTGATCAAGCCCCACATACTTTACAACTTGTTTCCTCATACATCGACAACTCACAACCAGTGAAAGTAATAGGACAAATTTCTGGAGGCAACCAACTTAATTCCGACCAGCCTTCACCTGATAATGCCACTGCACGAATTGAATATGCTAATGGAGTGCAGGCTTCCGTAGCTTTTGGTCCGGAGATGGCAATTCGTGTCTTACCAGAAACCTCTAACAATCGTCACAAACGTGTCTGCATTTTCGGTACTGAGGGATTTGTCCATTGGCGTTTCGAGAGTTGGGAAAAATTCACACATAAAAATGGATATCAAGGTGGGGATTTGAATTATGGAGAGGAGAATGCAGTCGCGCAGGTCGGTTTGACAGAAGCAATGTTCGATTGGCTTGAAGACGAAAACAAGGTACATCCGACCAACCTAAAACAGTCACTAGCCGAATTCAACCTGCTACTTGGAATTTATCAAAGCGGATTAATTCGTCAACCAATTCATCTGCCTTTCGACCCACCCAACAATTTCATCCAAAACATGAAAGATATCCTGTAAATTCACTGCTTACGAGAGTTATCTAGTGTGGGTGATCAGTAACCGTTCAGCAGGCTGAAACGAATAAGAAGCCACGATCTGTTTCCAGTTTTTTTTCGAATCCATCACATGAAAACCAATTTATGTATTCGGTGAAAATTTGTTCACCAAGTACAATATCCACCATCAATCACGACATCGTGTCCAGTCATAAAATCTGAAACCTCCGAGGCCAGATAAACCACAGCCCCCTGTAAATCGGTAACTTCCCCCAAACGGCCCATTGGGGTTCTTTCTAGCCAATGGGGAAGTTTGTCACGACCAACCGGCTGCTGAATAAACTGATTTACAAGCTCAGTGCGCATGTACCCTGGACTGATACTGTTAACCCGAACACCGCGTGCAGCCCATTCTGCAGCTAAACTACGTGTTAGATGTAAAACACCGGCCTTGGAAGCATTATAAGCCGCCTGNTTTTGAGGCATATTAGCAATGTGAGCCGACATAGATGCAGTATTAATAATTTTACCGTAACCTGTTTTTAGCATTACCTGACCTTCAGCTTGTGCACACAAAAAGACCCCTTTTAGGTTAACATCTAACATTCTGTCCCACTCTGCTTCTGGCATGTTTTCACTGTCAAACCAACCAGCGATTCCAGCATTGTTAATAGAGATAGTCAGGATTCCCCAACAATCCAAAATTGTCCTCACCATTCGTTTCACTTGATCGGCCTTTGTGATATCTGCGGTCACCGCCATCACCTCAACACCTTTAGTCGCTAGCTCGTTAGCTACAGTCTCCGCTCTGTCGGCAACCATGTCCACTACTGCCACCATAGCACCAGCTTCCCCCAAAGCGTGGGCAAAAGCTCGACCTATTCCCTGCCCACCTCCGGTGACCAGTGCAACTCGGTTATCCAAACGGAAGCGCTCTAAAATGGGGGTTGAGTTTTCAAGCGAGTCTACCATCACCTATCATCTCCAACACAATAGTTTTCAAGAAACTTAATCTGACATTAACCACATGATTTCCTGAGATAAAACCTGCTCCAAATCACAACCGTATTATACTTGGCCACAAGTATAACATGACCCATTGAGAATAGAACCATGGACTTTACCTACTTCATCATAAAGTTGGGCCCCCTACTAAATAATCCTTAACATTGCCGGCTTAAAATACGCCAAAAGCAACCGTATAAAATGGTATTTCAGTCTAACCCGACCCGTTTCTGTCAGGTTTGGCCCAGTAACACATGGTACATTAAAACAAAAAACAGCACACTTCCAGTTGGTATCTCCAATTGGACAGCGACATCTTCATTCACTGACCAACATCGATTGTGATGGTCACTCTCAACATCCCAATTACGTTCTAAATACGCATTTACCCAAACGACTAATACTTTCCCTTTCAAGCAACTTGACAATCGAAACTCTGTTTCAGGAATGGGAACCCCAAGATTATTGAATAACAACATTAAGATAAAGATCTTAATCGCATGTTTGCATTAAAAACTGCTGGACAAAGACCAAACTACGGTAGATGTAAATAGCATGAAGTTATTTACATCTACCATGCCCCATCGAAACATGTGGTCTACAAACCATCAACAACCTTTTTAAAAACAGCATAATTGTAGTTATCGACTTCTGCAACCATAAATGTACAACCTGCTAATATTCTAAGCACACTCAAACAGTAAGTAGACAAAAGACACATACTTAAACCTTCATTTTTCAGTTTCCAATCTAAGTAGTATCAATAGAATTATCACCAGTCCTCCACTCACTTAAATCTAATTCCTCATCCTCAGGCTGAACATCATCTTCCAATGGAACAAGCACATCAAACACTATCAATTTTCAACTATTTTAAAGTAGTTAATTTTGGCTATTCCATCCTCAAAAGCTCTTGTCGTTTGATCATTGGGAACAATCACCTCTTCCAACGCATCTGACTTTTCCGGGATATGTTGAGCTCCATCTTGATCATTAATGTTTAAATCATAGCTGCGTTTAATAACCGCAATATAATCAAGATTTATTATTATTTCCTCTAACTTAGGTAAGTCGGTAGAATTTTCGTCGGCAGAGACATTAACTGAATCCAAAAGCAAGTAATGTGATATTTTTATCCTTAATTTCCAAATTTCATCTTCTGCGCGATTTCAATAGCTTGCTCTAGATTAACTCAATTCATTTGTTCATATTTTCTATTAATGATTTATGATGGTAGAATTGGTACTATTGACAAAGCTATCGTAGCACAACGAAGAAACCAATGGGGAAAGTCATTAAAATATTCGCTAAATAGACAAGGGAATCGATCTTAGCCAAGGCAAAAAATTGACTTTATCCGACTAGCCAAGGGTAAAAAAACAGAAACAGTTTTTTCTGTATCATGCTCGTACTTCATCTAGGCCAAATCAAACGATTACAAACTAAGGATCTATCATGGCTCAACATATCACATCGCCTCAAGAGTTTTTTGGTTTCCAACTTGGAACTGACCGCAAGATTGCACATTGGAATCAGATTGTTGATTACTTTCAATTGTTACACCAGGAAAGTCAAAAGCTGCAAGTAATTGAGATGGGTCCTTCCACTGAAGGTAATCCATTTCTGTTAGTAATTGTCTCATCACCCCGAAATCTAGATAATCTCCAACATTTACAGGATTTAAACGCCAAAATTAGCGACCCACGCGGACGTTCTGAAACAGAGATCTCTCATTTGGCAAATGAAGGTAAGGTAGTCATTTGTCAATCTATGGGACTTCACGCTTCCGAAATTGGCAGCTCACAGATGGCCCCAGAATTGGCTTACAATCTGATAACAGCTCCAGACGAGAAGACCAAACGTATTCTCGATAATACGATTTTCTTGTCATTTCCCTGCCTAAATCCAGATGGGCAGATCATGGTAGCTGATTGGTACAACCAATATCTTGACACCGAATATGAAGGTTGCGAACTCCCGTGGTTATACCACAAATATGCTGGGCACGACAACAATAGAGATGCTTTCATGACCAATCTAATAGAATCAACATACGTTGCCCAAACACTGTTTCTTGAATGGCATCCACAGGTTTTCCAAGACCACCATGAAATGGGAAGTTACGGTGCACGCTTGTACGTTGCCCCCTACTGTGAACCCATGCACCCACATGCTGACCCGCTGATTTGGAGAGAAATTAATTGGTATGGCGCCCACATGGCCTATAAGCTAGAGGAAGCAGGCATTACTGGTGTGCTAAATGCTGCGCTCTTTCCAGCTTGGAGCCACCTTGGATTTCACTGGCTTGGAAATTACCATAACATTGCCAGCCTATTAACAGAATCTGCACATACAAACTTGGCAACCCCTCTATATATTCATCCTAGCCAATTAAAGGGACAGGGAGGAACACTTAGGGGATTTCCCCATTACAAATCACAAACCAATTTCCCGCATCCGTGGCAGGGTGGATGGTGGAGACTCCGCCACATAGTTGACCAACAAAAAATCTCGGCTTTGGGCTTGCTCGATCTGGCAGCTAGACATAAAGATACCATTCTCTGGAACGCTTACCTTAAAGCTAAACGACAAATCGAACGGGGAGAAGAAAACGAATCATCTACTTACTTAATCCGCCACGCACAACACGATTCACTGACCGTTACCAAACTTATTGACAAATTGCTGGGGCAAGGCATCGAGATGCATCAAGCCTCAAAGGAATTCATATCTGATGGAAGAACCTACCCGAGTAAAACCTATGCCCTTTTCTTGGACCAGCCTAAAATAGGAGTGATCAAAACGTTGCTGGATCGTACCATCTTCCCAGATGATGTGCGGACACGAAAAATGGATAAAATGCCTGATCGACCTTATGATACAGCAACCGATACTATAGCCGAATTCATGGGCGTTGAAGTAGAAACTTCTGCAGATCTGAAACGGNACAACTCCATCTTCACACTAATCACAAAANCCGAAAACACCACGGGTCAGCTGGTTGATCAATCAGAAATCGGCTACATCTTGGACAGTAGACTCAACGATAGTTTTCGTTGTATTAACCAATTACTCAAACAAGATATTAGTGTCATGCGTTACAAACAAGCAATTGAAGTTAATGGTAAANCCTTTCCACCAGGTACNTTTAAAATTGCAGCTCAGCCTGNCGATCTGCTTAAAATCGCCGCTCAGGACTTCGATGTACATCTNCACANTCTGAAACAATACATACCAGTACCACAACATCCTGCCAAGCAACTGCGTATTGGCATGTATCGTAGATTCCGTGGTGGGAACATGGATGAAGGCTGGACACGGTTAGTCCTAGAACAGTTTGGCTTCCTTTACCAAGCATTAAAAGATCAAGAAATTAAAGCTGGAAATCTGCAACAAAATCTAGACGTTATAATCTTACCTAACGATTCCACATCCATGATCGTTGGCCCAGACGAAGAAGATCATTCCAAAGATGAGGGCATTCCACCGGAATATCGCAGTGGTATCGGTAAAGAAGGTGTAAAAGCGATTAAACAATTTGTTCTACATGGAGGAACTTTAGTTACGCTCAACCATGCATGCGGGTTTGCCATCGAAAAACTTGACTTGAAAGTCAAAAATCTACTACAAGGAAAATCAGCCAACGAGTTCTTCTGCCCGGGATCGACTTTAAGGGCGCACATCGATGTCAGTCACCAACTCGGTTATGGTATGCCTACTGAGGGATTGATATTCGCTTGGGATAGCCCGGCGTTTGAGATCCTACCTTCCCGATTTAACCACAGGTACGAAATCGTCATCGAATACCCAAAGAAGAATCTGTTGCAAAGTGGTTGGCTTAATGGAGAGGAACTACTGGCAGAGAAAGCCGCTTTAATCTCAGTCCAATATGGGGAAGGGAGAGTTATCCTTTTCGGCTTTCGCCCCCAACATCGAGCCCAAACTCATGGAACGTTCAAGCTACTTTTTAACGCCTTGGTCTAAGATAGTTGCACAATTAATCTTTAACCATTTATTTCATTACAATTTTATCCGCTACGTACTAAACATTGAATTTTCTATCAAGGTAATATAAAATAAATTTGATTTATTATAATCTTTGACTGGCTTTATACAAAGACAGACTTCGAAAAATTTCTTTATCGTGCTGTTATATACTAACCACTCAATAAACTAAAGAAGTCTAGCGAAAATATGCCATGTAGGCTGACGAATGAGCTACGCTCAAGGCTAACTTAATCTTAGCAATTGAGTGCTGAATATCAGAGACATTTCAGGATGCACGTTACAATATAAGATGAAAGGGTTCTCAGCAGAAAACCCCTTTCTGAGGATGCTAAAATAATACACATTAACAATGAGATAATATGGAATTAAGTCATATCCCAATCAGTACATTTTCACTCACTGTTGCTATTGCCAGCATCGTGTTGCAAATGGGGTGTAATAATGATCAGGAAGAACGCATTGATGAATTGATAGACAAGATTTTGGTGCAACAAACGCAAATCCAAAAGATGGGAGCAAACGTCGAATCTTTAATAAACCAAATTAAGCTAACAGAAAATGGAATCGTAACTCAAAGAGAAGAGATCGAACAACTAAGAGCACGAATTAGCACTTTAGAAAAAGAAAATGTACCCGCACTAATTGAAATTATCAAAGATCAGGATCTGGTCATTGATAACCTTGAAAATCAGATTAACTCATTGGAAAACCAGTTGCCTACTGAAATATCGGTAAAAGCACCAGAAAACATGCAATACATACCCGCCGGAGAATGCTATATAGGAGATCCTTTTAAAGAAGGTGATAAAGACGAGCAACCAGTTAAAAGCGTTTTCATTGACGCATTTTATATGGATACCCATGAAGTGACAGTTAGTGAATACAAGAATTTCCTATCAGAAACAAATCATCTGAAACCGAATTGGGAAAAAATACGCCAGTATTCACCGACTGATCAACACCCCATTTTGCATATCACCTGGCATGATGCCATGGCATACGCCAAATGGGAGGAAAAAAGATTACCCACTGAAGTGGAGTGGGAATATGCGGCTCGCGGTGGTTTAACTAATCAGCGCTATCCATGGGGAAATAATATCAATTCAAAACATGTAAATTATAAACGCCAAATCGGAAAGACAGTGAAAGTTGGATCGTATCCGCCTAATAATTATGGGTTGCATGATACCTCTGGAAACGTGGCTGAATGGTGTCTAGATGGATATGACCAAAGCTTTTATATTCGATTAGCAAGAAAGAACCCATTCGCGGATGGCAACATACAAGACGTCATTCAACGAATGAATCAAATCAGAACTTTTCGTATCATTCGNGGAGGTTCGTGGCATGGTGACGAAAACGACCTCCGGGTAGCCAACCGAAACTATAGGGCGCCATCCGACGCAGATCGCTATTTCGGTTTTAGGTGTGTGAAGTCCCTGAAACCCATTGAAAACATCAATTGGAACGACAACTAAAAGAAATATATTGGCAAAATAATCAAATCACGTGTTCGCATATATGGACGATATTCATAGCAAACCCGACACCGCCGTGGTACCTCAAAGCAAGATTACACCTCTAACTCTAATCATTTCCAACACAATTAGATCAATATGGAAGAAACAATTACAGGAATTCTGCTTGCTGCAGGCCTATCAACTCGGATGGGTACCCCCAAACAACTTCTACCTTTCGGTAACAGCACCATAATTGAAACTGTGATCGATAACCTTTTGCAGTCAAAACTAGACGGAGTAATTGTTGTCATCGGTCACCAAGCAGATCTCATTCGATCGACAATCAAGTCCAAACCCATCCAAATTACTTTCAACCCCAATTACCATGACGGCATGCTCAGCTCCGCGCAGTGCGGTATCCGCTCACTTCCAAAATCGTCGGTTGCATTCGCGATTACATTAGTAGANCAACCGCTTATTACGCCCGATTTAATTGATATTGTAATTGCCGCCCACCACGGAAACAACTATGGTATCACTATTCCAAAATTTAACAACCAGCGAGGTCATCCTGCCATTTTCGATCGGCGATACACTGAAGAGATTCTGGAACTCGACCAATATAGTGGAGGNGTACGATCAATATTGCAAATNCACGCTGATGATATTTTCCATGTACANGTAAACTCAGATCGGATNTTACAAGATATAGACGAAAAGGCAGATTANAAGNANGCTATCNAATCAATAGGTAAGTGANGTTCGGGGACGATAGCTTAAGTTTAGTGGAAGAATAGTCATTATCGCAGATAGGAAACCGATACCCAGCCATTGCTTAAGTTCCACCAAACTCTCTGTTTTAAAAACGTCTTGCATAAACGGAAGGTAAATAAACNCAAGTTGCAAGATAATGCAAAAACCTGTGACTGTCAGCCAACGAGGATTTGAAAGACGATTCTTGAACGATTCCCACTGTTCACGGTGACATTGGGTACTAGAAGCTANCAGGGTTAAAACAAGGGTTGTACAAGCAACAGTTTGTGAAAGTTGCAAACTTAGAGTTGTTTTGAAAGACANGACGAAGGCAACATTTGTCATCAAAGCAATTATCACTCCACGCATTAAAATATCCCATGACTGTTCAGGTGGCAAGAAAGGTGGAACCCGTTGAGGTCTATTGTATTGTAAATTGCCAGTTTTCAGTTCCTTACCTAAACCAATTGAAGACANAATNCCAATGACTAATTGAATCCATACAATTTGTCGAACATCTAATAACAAGGGCGTTTTAAGGCTGCTATCGTACAAATATATTCCAAAACCGATTAGTAACGTAATCATCTGAGCAATTGAGCAGGAAAGAANCCACCGAACGGATCCCCTTAAATTCTCATAGGCACTTCGGGCGTGAAACACAAGATCAAGAATAGCGTTGAACCCACCCTTTAATATTATACATCCCGCATTATGTTGTGTTATTTGATCTGCCTGATCAACTGCTGCGAAACTCACGCCAGCAACGCGCATTGCCTGTAGATCNTCCNCTGAAGTACCCCAAAAGCCAATAGAATGNCCTCGCCGTTTTAGAGTTCTCACAACGTTCAATTTTTGATCGGCAGTTGGTCGCGAATACACAAGCAACAAATCGGCCACCGATTCAAAATCCTTGTCGTCCAATCCACTTAATTTCTCTCTTGAAATGGCCGATTNTCGGTCTTGTATCAAGCCGAGGTCAATCCCAAACTCAGTGGATTTCTCAAGATCCCAATCCATCATAGTCACCACCTTGAACCCTGAATCCAAGCAAGATTTGACTGATTGTTTTAATTCGGNATCTTCAATTGAGTTAAAAATAATGAGTCCAATATAAGTTAAACCACTCTGNAATTCATCCTGTAAAGGTTGATCAACAAAATTTTTNCGAGCGACAGAGATAACNATTGTACTATTTNCCGNCAACGATTCGATAACTTCNCGAAGAGCCTCCTTATCATCTTTAGTAAAAACATTCTGATTACCATGAACTTCCACATGCGTTGACGCACGTAGTATTGATTCTGTGTCACCAAACGCCACTTGGAGAAAACTNTGGTCTTCTTGAGTAAAAAGGAATGACTGAAACTGGCCTTCCGCACCCATGGGAATCCTCTGATGATTTGCAAAAGANGATTTGTAGCGGCTCAAACCAATTTGCTCAACAAGGTTTGACAACGAACTATCAATATGAGGCTCACTAGATTCGCTTTGGTAATTCTGATTACTTTCAACGCACAAACTTGCCATAAGCAATAGCCAAGGGAAAGTTGGCACATGTTGCAGATCATAGTAGACAGGTTGCGCAACTTGGTTTTGAACAGCGATTGACGAAACCGCCCGTTGCAACGAATTCTGGATCCAACCTTCCCACATTGTTCGATCAACAAACTGACCATCAACGAACACAGAAGACANAGTAAAATTCTGATNGCCCGAAATCCCAACNTCATTGACACATACTGAATCCATACAACTTAACCGCTCNAACCTCCANGGTTCACGAACCAAAACACTTTNTNCCGAAATATCGTAAACATTACNACCNATGATACGCCGGGTAGTTAAGCTAATCCCTTCCGGAATAGAAGCAATTATCAAAGCAGCAGCAACAAGAAGATACATTGCCCATCCNACAGGNTGCTGAAACATTAAAATTCCGAGAAGAACTATGGCTAAAACNACGCCGAAATTTCGAAACTGTTTATAATAACCAGCAACCTCAGTTTCAGCTTCNGATTCCATCTCNATTTCACGNGGTATTTTATGATTTGAATCATTAATAGCTAGTTGCTCTCCAGTAGCAACTGCTATGGCATAGCCTTGTCCACTTATTACATACGTACCACCAAAAACCATGTTAGTCCAATCTTCAAGACGTAGTGTTTGATTTTGAAGATCACTGGATANTTTTTCGGATAAAGCCGCTCGACCAAACAGATAACTCTCATCTACAACCAGATTATCTGCATCCACCAGACGTGCATCAGCAGAAATATAGTCNCCTTCAATCAGAATCAGTATATCGCCAGGAACAACTGCTGTTGGTGGGATTCTAGTTTCATTACCNTCTCGAATNACAGAAACACTCACTTCACACCGATCACNAATAGNTTCAATCNGTGATGCCAACCTCACNTCTTCTATAAACCGCCACAGAATTTGAAACACAAGAATCCCACCAATTGCAATAGCGACAGTAACAGCATCATTGGAAGAATCCAATTGGAGTGATTTTCTAAATTGATCAGAATCCNTGAAAACNACAAAAACTGCAACCATCACCANCAANGAAAAAACAGTAAGNTTGCGAAATTGAGCGAAGAAATTGCGAATCANCAGNAACTGTTTNGGCCGATCTATTAAGTTTTCACCATACTGNTCAANTCTTAGTTTTGCTTCTTCCTTACTCAANCCGCGCTCAAGATCNGTAACCAATTCACGAAGGATATAGGGAATATTCTGTTTATACCAGTCTGACATTTTAATACGAATNTTGCATGTGTAGNGACACTGTTGCGCCTNCCGAATCAATTTCTAGAATCTTGGCTTCTGCTTTCAACCCATTTTCGGTAAAAGAATCTACCATGGCATTAGCAACCTGATCTTCCAAACCAGTGCAATAAGCAGCAACGCTTGGCCCTGCGCCGCTCAAGGCAACACTTAGCGCCCCAGCTTGCACAGCAGAGTTNCACACATCCTCAAATCCAGGAATCAATTTTGCACGATATGGTTGGTGAAGTAAATCCTGCATAGCAACATTTANCATATCAAGCTTACCAGCAACAACAGCAGCCACTAAAAGCGAGGATCTACCCACGTTATAGATTNCAGACTCAAGATCTAAATTCTGTGGGAGAACTTCCCGTGCCTTCTTAGTTGATAATGTGTAATCGGGGATAGCAATAACCACGCGAAGATCTTCTGGAGGACTTAGTTTAACCATCTTAACGTTTTTCTTGTCAACTACGGAAACTGTCAACCCACCAAAAAGCGATGCAGTGACGTTGTCTGGATGTCCTTCCCGTTCAATAGCAAAATCCAGAATCTGATCCGGTGAAAACGGGTCTCCACAAATTGCGTTTGCACACAATAAACCACCAAGTATTGCAGTCCCACTNCCACCCAAACCACGGATTGCTGGAATGCCATTCGCAATTGTTAGTTTGATACCNTTTGGTTGATAACCCNCTTTCTGAAATATATAGTTCGCAGACTCAAACGCAATGTTGTCGGTGCTCATAGGAATTTTATCTTGATCCACACCGTGAACAACAATCNCAACGCCAGAATCGATTTCTTCAAGCTCAATTGTACTGTAAAGTTTAAGGGCTAAACCAAGANCATCAAAACCAGGCCCAAGGTTTGTTGTACTAGCAGGTACACAGGCAATAGCCTTTCCAAACATTTAGCTCTAATCGCTCCTAAACCTCTGAGACTGCCTTGTCAATNCGAATNAGNGCCTCTTGGATATTATCAATGGAACTCGCATATGACATCCGAAGATACCCATCACCAAACATACCAAAAGATGAACCGGGCAGAAGAGCTACCCCAGCTTCGGTCAACAGATAATCCGCGAATTCAGCACACGTCATGGGAATATCTGTTACATTAGGAAAAGTATAAAACGCACCAGAAGGCATTATACAACTTATCCCNTCAATATCATTCAATCCTCTAACCAGAAAATCCCGCCGAGTTTTAAACTCAAGCCGCATTTGGNTAACAAAGCCTTGNGAGTTTTGCATTGCTTCAATCCCAGCAATTTGCGTGAATGTTGCCGTGCATGAGTTCGAGTTGACCATTAACTTAGCAAACTGATCAGCAAGCAGTTTGGTAGAAACACTATANCCGAGCCGCCAGCCTGTCATGGCATATGATTTGGAGTGACCATCAAGAAGAATCGTCCGATCCTGCATCCCATCGATTGACAAAATNCTTTGATGATCACCATCATAAACCAATTGTGAGTAAATTTCGTCACTCAACACATAGAAATTGTGCTTAATAGCCAGTTCAGCAATCATTGCTAAATCACTTTGTGTTAGGACACCTCCAGTTGGATTTTGAGGCGAGTTGATGATTAACAACCGAGTTCGATCTGAAACTATTGCCTCCAGATCTTCAATTCGAAACCGAAAATCAACTGACTCTTTTAACGGTAGCGGTACCGGTTTAGCCCCNGCAAAATTAATGACCGATTCATAAATAGGAAACCCAGGATCAGGATAAATAACCTCATCACCATCATCTGCACAAGCAAGAACAGCAAAAAAAATTATCAGTTTCGCACCGGGAGTTACAGAAACCTGATCAGGTTGTACCGAAACACGTCTNGTCCTTGAAACCCAATCNGCAACCACCTCACGAAACGCGGGCAATCCTGCTGGAGAGCTATAACCTGTCTGTCCATCTTTCATTGCCTGAAATGCAGCCTGACAGACGTTAACCGGCGTTTTGAAGTCAGGCTGACCAATTTCCAAATGAACGATGTCTTTTCCTTGNGCTTCCAACTCCTTTGCTTTGGCCAAAACCTCAAAAGCAGATTCGGTACNCAACCGATTCATCCGCTTAGCTAACTTCAACATATACAACCTAAGGTGCTATTTACTGTACTTCTTCACGAAACCGTTTTGACCAGTAATCCAAACATCACTTTCAAAGTGCCCGATGTCCTGACCATATAACTTCCCACTGCTCTGGTCAACCCATGTCTGACCAGAATCTTCAGTCTGCAANACAACATTAACACCGNATTCACCACCAACCACCCAACCTACATTTTCANTAATAAAGACAACACTTCGAAGCTTTTCTGGGGAATTNCTCTTTTGACGCTCCCAACTCTCCCCACCATTTGATGTACGCAAAATTACGCCATTTTCTCCAACCACCCAACCATTTGAAGCATCAACAAAAAAGACATCCGACAAAATATCCTCACCTGAAACTGGCAAATCAACCCAATTCTTTCCAGCATCCGTAGTTTTCTGTATCAAGGTTTTCTGTCCACCAGTAGAAGGACTTAAACTNGCACCAACAACCCANCCAATTGAANCATCAATAAACTGTACTGCGTTAAAAACATTGGTGTCATCATCACCTACACCACCGGCTGCTTGACCACCACGGAGTATCTTCCACGTCTNACCTCCGTTAGTCGTGTTAACAATCGTTTCACCCATTCCAACAGCATAACCAATCCGATTGGAAGAAAAATGTACATCAGACAAACCAATANCANTGATTTCGACCTTNCTGGTCTGTACATCCCAACTTTTTCCGCCATCTACAGTACTCATTACCAGTCCCTTATCCCCAACAACCCATCCGTTTTTTNTGTCAAAAAAGTAAACAGACTGTAATCTTNCTGGTACTGTAGCATCCNACGTCTGCCAAGTCTTGCCAGCATCAGTTGTATATCCGATAAAGCCTTTATTNTCTAATTCATTGAAAGGCGATTCACCGACAACCCAACCATCAGTTGCACTAACAAAGAAAAATGCAAAATAATCGTGTTCCCGATCGTATTCTTGCAATACCTCCCAACTCCCTGCCATGACGCCATTCGATAGGACCAAAAGCAAACCTNAAAAAATAAGCCCAATACCGAACACACTATTTTTAACCATCCGATTTCTCCCAATTCCAGTTAGATGGCCTAGTATAGCACTGGTCAAAAACACTGTCAAGCACAAACACCTCGGGCATTTGAAGCTATCAATTAACATAATCTAAGAGGACTATTTGACTTTTTTACAGTATTCAAGGTAAAGTCAGTAAAACATAAAAATTACAGGTTAANTTTTATGAGCTTAGCANCAAGAATTTCCCGTACCGGATTAATATTTTTACTCATCCTTTTCAACTCACATCTCTCTTGGGGAAAAAATATCAACAAGGAAATGGAAAACAAAAAATCATCTGAAGTATTACAAAAGCCAGCTTTAGGTTGGCCCAGTTATCTTCAGAATAACCAGAGATCCGGAGTAACCGATGAAAACCTAGAACTGAACATGACTGAACAATGGCGTTATGATCTAGCTCAAAAGCCAACACCATCTTGGCCTCTGCCGGCACGGGGAAGTTATTGGCAACGACTCAAATCAATCAAGCCACGTGTTGTTTATGACCAAGTATTTCATATTGTAGCAACTAATCAGCGAATATTTTTTGGTTCTTCATCAGATGACCAGCTTTATTGTCTTAACGCAAATGATGGGGAGGTTTTATGGCGTTTCTTCGCAAACGCTCCTATCCGTTTCGCTCCATCTGTTTCCAAAAAGAAAATATATTTTGGCAGTGATGATGGGTTTGTCTATTGCCTTGATGCTGAGAATGCAAACTTAATCTGGAAATATCAAGTTGCAGTAAGCAATCGCCAAGTTATTGGCAATGGACGCATGATATCAGTACAGCCGGTACGAACAAGTGTAGTAATTGACGATGGGATTTTGTATTGCTGTGCGGGCATCTTCCCTTCACAGGGAGTTTCTGCAATTGCGTTGAATGCTGAAAACGGGGAACTTATCTGGAGAGAAAAACTGAATGGACTTTCACCACAAGGATATCTACTAACCTCACGGAATCGGCTTTATGTTCCAACTGGCCGTACCAATCCCTTCGCACTTGACAAGCAAAACGGTCGTTATCTCAGATCCTTTGAATCATCGGGAGGAAGCTATACTCTACTAACGGATAATGAAATAATTTCAGGCCCAGGAAATGATGGAAGCCTACGTGTTTCAGATGTTCACAAGAGTGACCATCTCGCCACATTTCGTGGCAATCACATAGTTATTACGCCAAAAATGTCCTATCTTCACACTGACACAGAAATTAGTGCCTTAGATCGCATCCAACTAATCAGCTTACGCAAACGACAACGCCAACTCCAAGATCAACAGGAAAGCTTGCGTCAACGAATGAAATCAGACTCGGAACAAGAACAAGCCAAAGCCATTCAAAATCAACTTGAAAACGTTGCCCAAAATCTGGAACAAACCAAATTAGCAATCGATAGTTGTATATCATGGAAAAAACCCTGTGGACACCCATATTCACTGATTAAAGCAGGNAGCTTACTATTCGCTGGCGGAGAAGGAGAAGTTGCTGCCTATGAAACAAAGAGTGGCCAAATCGTATGGACGGGTAAAGTGTCGGGGAAAGCCTATGGACTTGCTGTTGCCAATCGCCAGCTAATAGTCAGCACAGACCAAGGAGCAATACACTGTTTTTCGGCTAAAAAATCCACGGCTAACCAGCAAGCCCATAGCAAGAATCCAAANACGACCAGTCCTTTTAGCAAGACCTCAAAATATACCGGGATCGTCAATCAAATNATGAGTGAAACCAGCATTACNAAAGGATTTTGCTTAATTATTGGCACAGATTCTGGCCAACTTGCCTACGAAATTGCCACTCGTTCTAACTTAAAGGTTCTGGCCATAGACCNAAACACAAAAAAAACAAGAAAAGCTCGCATGGATTTGGCAACAACAGGTATCTATGGCACTCATGTCAGCATTCAAAANATTGTGGGGNATAAGCTACCATTCACCGATTATTTTGCAAACATCGTTCTCATTAACAATCAGCAATTTGAGAACCAAATTGATCGTAAGTTTAAGACCGAAATTGATCGTGTCTTGCGACCATGCGGTGGCGTTGTATATCAGATACTATCCGATAGTGCTACGAAAATCCAAGAAAGAGGACAACTACCAAACAGTGGTGAGTGGACACATCAATACGCGGATTTGGGTAGTTCCGCCTGTAGTACAGACCAACACATAAATGACAATCTGTCTATCCAATGGTTTGGTCGTCCTGGTCCTCGCCGGATGATTGACCGACATCTCCGAACTGCCCCTCCCCTGTTCAGCTATGGTCGACTGTTTATCCCAGGAAATGATCGGATTATAGCAGTAGACGGATACAATGGAACTGAACTTTGGGATCGCCAAATAGTCAATTCATTGCGCATCGCCATTCCATACGACACCAGTTACATGGCAGCAGATAAAAATCGATTGTACGTGGCTGTTGAAGAAAGATGCTTGATAATTTCAGCCCAAACAGGTCAAAACCATGCGGCATTCTCCATTCCAGAACTTATCGGCAAGCCAAATCGACATTGGGGCTATGTTGCAGTTACAAATAACATGCTGTTTGGAAGTGTGCAAAAGACNACAGCCTCTCGCACAGAACAAAGCTATAAAGCAATTGTTGATCACTATAAGGATGATCAACCGCTTGTTGTAAGTGAGGGNCTATTTGCTGTCGACCTTGTGAACAACCGCCTAANTTGGCAATACCATCACGGCATAATTCCAAATACAACGATTACCATTGGTGATGGCAAAGTCTTTTTTTTCCAAAGCCGTAATCCCAAAGCTACTAACAACAAAGTTGGTCGCGTCACAGCTGAGAATCTACTAAACCAAGATGCTAGCCTTGTCGCCATCGAGTCTAAAACAGGAAATCTTCTATGGGAACGACCATTTACACTGACACCGTTTCGTCACTCACTCTATCTCAGTTACGCAAATGACACTCTAATAGCTGTAGGATCAATAAACAAAAATGATCAGACATGGTATTTAGTTCATGCCTGGAATGGAAATGATGGAACATTTTTGTGGACTGCCGATCACCGAAATAGCCGATCAGGTATTGGAGGTGACCACGGAGAGCAGGTACATCACCCTGCAATTGTGGGAAATATTGTAATCGCCGAACCAACAGCATACGACCTACGCACTGGAAAGAGGCGGAACCCTGCTGGCAAAGCTTCGAACTGGATGATACCTATCAGATCTGGATGTGGAACAATCACCGCTTCATCAACTTGCATTTTCTATCGGGACAGCAACCCTACGATAATGGATTTCAATACTAATTCACTTTCTAAGAAAATTACTCACGTCAGCCGCCCTGGATGTTGGCTCAATATTATTCCAGCGGGTGGACTTGTTTTGATACCGGAAGCTAGCTCTAGTTGTGTATGTGCCTTTCCACTTCAAACTTCAATGGCGTTTTTGCCGCAACGTAGCTTCTAAGCCAAGAATAAAACAGAATAATGCTAATATTGCCTATTATTTCAGACAATCTATAACATAACCAAAGTATCATACATAACTTAGGCCTAATCGGCATTTTACCATCCATACTTCTCTGGTCCCCACGTTTTTTTGACTAGTTCCTGTTTCGCCATGATCATCGTTTTGCTAGGAACATCCTCATTGAGAATGACACCAGGGCCAACAACACTATATGATCCTATTTTTGTTCCGGGCATAATTATGGCATTAACACCAGTTCGACAATAATCCCCCATGTACGTTGCATTCGCACCAACCGGAGGGACTTCGTAACGACCATTAATCTGGTGGGCCACGTCGCGATCATCAAATCTAAGCGTACCACAGACAGTTGCAGCTCCAATATCAGTAGCAGTACCAAAAACACCCGACATTTCACAATAATGGTATAAATAAACTTTATCAAACATCACACCCGACATTTCCGCACCATGCCCGATGACGCAACGATTGCCAATAGTACTGCTTCCTATATCACAATAGTCACTAATTCGACAGTGATCGCCAACCAAAACACGCCCACCTAATATGGCTCCGTTAGTGATATTGTTGTTCGCCCCAGCAATAAGTCCGTCTTTGACTACAACTCGCGGGCCGATTACTGAGTTCTTGCCTAATACAACTTTACCTTGAATTTCAGCCGCGTCTGAAATCGAAGCACTGCCATCAATTTGATGATCTTCAACTTGATCCATTANATAGTCAATNACCAATCGATTTGCTTCCAGAATATGCCAAGGTTTATCAACATCAACAAAAAACTGGTTGGTCTCAACAGCCAGTACTTGCTGGCCATCATCTATCATTATTTGAAACGAATTGCCGATTTCAGCCTCGGTTGGCGGCATNCCNCCAACCGGCACACGTGTTGCAATCCCAGGGTTNCTCAATAAATAACGTGTCATATCAGACNTAAGCGCATAAACACCGCAAAGNCGATANGCTCCCCCACGCGGATGTCCNTCAACACCGGTCAATAAATCACCATCTATTCCACCACATATCCAATTACTTGGGTCCTCATGNCCAATNCTNTGCAACATTGCTGCAGCACCAACACCACTCTCTTCAAANCGTTTNACCAAGCTTCGAAAATTCTCCACGGCAGTTACCACATCACCGTAAACAACCAAATAACGCTCATTGATAACCTTTTCCGTTGCACTCAATGCCGACATAGCAGTGCCTTGAGCCGGATCTTGAGTAACAAATTCTAGACCAGGCAAATCAGCTACCGCCCCCCGAACTTGCTGAGCATGATGACCGACGACAACAATAATTTGGTTAACCCCAATATCAATTAAACTTTTCGCCAGCCGGCGAACAATAGGCACATTCGCAATAGGAATCGTACACTTCTGACGATATTCCCCATAAGGCCAAGCTTTCCGACCAANTCCCGCAGCAAGTATGATCGCACTATACACTTTGAGTATCCCTCAACTTAAAACTTTTTAAAATAGTATCTACAAGCCCTGTACACAAGAAAACTTGCGACCCTATTTGAAGTTCCGTATTTTAGCAAACCGTCCAAATAAAAGTCAATGACTTAGCAGGNAATCCCNATTTTATTTGGTTTGACTACCCTGAACTGGGTTGGTATAATTGTTCCTCCATAATCATACAACNNATATNAAAAAACTTCTGTTATTATGTCANATAACGTTCANANNTCNATCAACATATTGCTTTTTNCCCTATTATTAACTGGTTGNCAACAACCTAAACCAACNGTTACGATAGAAACCGAAAAAGGTNANATTGTAATAGAATTGTACCCGGAAGTCGCTCCGAAAACAGTTGAAAACTTCGCCACACTCGTCGGTCANAAATTCTACAACAANCTCAAGTTCCATCGATACGTCCCCGGATTTGTGATCCAAGGNGGTTGTCCCAAAGGAGATGGNACTGGAGGACCTGGATGGAAAATCTTCGGAGAGTTTCAAGATCCAGAGTTACTNAAGTTGATGCCCAANCATGAAAAAGGTGTCGTTTCAATGGCCAGATCAAAAAATCCTGACTCGGCAGGCAGCCAATTCTATATCTGTCTGGGAGATNCCCCACACCTTGANGGTCAATATACATCATTTGGGNGTGTCGTCACCGGAATCGAAATTGTCGAGCAACTCCGTCAGAATGACAAAATGATCAAAGTCATAATAGAAAATTATGAAACCAATTGATCAACAAAAGTAGACACTGAATAACCCAGCANTCAAAAATGAAGGTCACGATTTTTTATGGAAGAGTGGAAACAACTAGTTCGAGACACTATTAATACGCCGGAAAAACTGCATTCAATTTTCCCAAGCTCTAATCTTGAAGAACTCCAACGTGTTCACAAGGAATTTCCAATCCGCATTAATCCATACTACCTGAGTTTGATCGAAGAACCAAATGATCCTATTTGGAAACAGGTCGTCCCGGATAATAAAGAATTAATTTCTACAGGTTTTGAGGACCCGCTAGCAGAAGAACACGATAGCGAAGTACCAAACGTTACGCATCGTTATCCGGATCGTGTTCTATTCTATGTCAACTACATGTGCCCAATTTACTGTCGTTTTTGCACACGTAAGCGTAAAGTTGGCGATCCATACTCAATTCCAGATCAAAACTTTGAAATTGGCCTAGAGTACATCAGAAAACACNCAGAAATCCGTGATGTCATTATTTCAGGAGGAGATCCGTTAATGCTAACCGACAAGAAAATTGAGTACATCGTTAGCAAGCTACGGGAGATCGAACACATTGAAATCATTCGAATTGGCTCACGCGTGCCTGTAACCTTGCCTCAGCGTATTACTTCGGGTCTATGCAAAATTCTCAGAAAAAACCATCCATTTTACATCAACACACACTTCAATCACCCNATTGAGGTAACAGAGGAATCGAAANAGGCTTGCGAGATGCTTGTTGATTCTGGNATCCCAGTNGGCAANCAGACCGTATTGCTTCGAGGNNTTAACGATAANCCTGAAATTATGCGAGAGTTAATGAAGAAACTACTATTAATCCGTGTAAAACCATATTATATTTACCAAGCGGATCTCGTCTATGGCACCGATCATTTTCGCACCTCGGTTGAAACAGGGTTGGAGATCATTAGCGGCCTTCGCGGTCACATTTCTGGATTGGGCGTACCACACTATGTCATTGATGCTCCTGATGGTGGTGGTAAAATCGCAATCACTCCAAATGCGATTGAGTCGTTTAATGAGGAGGAAATCCTCCTGAAAAACTACGAAGGAAATATCTATAGCTATCCAAGCCAACCCTTCTTTGACGAAGATTGGTAAAAAANCAGTTTCTTTTAAAATTAAGGCAACCTANNTTGGCTAGGTTACAANCCANNATTNTCNCACATAAATACTGAATTTGCAAACGATGGTAATTTNCGAAGTTTGACCGTCAGTTGATGNCCNCGTTTAAACTTTCAAGACGCATCCCACTTCGANTTGGAANACNANGNCCCCAAACCANTCTAGCCNACATCTANGNTCTTAGGNATNTACTAGCAANACTACACTATAAAAATGGATAAAATTACAATCAAAGGAATTCATTTCCACGGNTACCANGGTGTTCACTCTGCAGAACGGGAAATCGGCCAAAAATATGAGGTCGATCTNGAGCTAAGNNTTGANCTATCCACNGCNGGCAAAAACGATGCGTTAGCAAAAACCATCGATTATNNAAAGATGGTAGATATAGTTCTGAAGATTGGAACTAAACAGTCATTTCACCTTTTCGAAGCACTAGCAGAATCGATTGCCACACAAATTCTGGATCAAACACCGGCCATTAAAATACAAGTTTCAGTNAAAAAATTATCACCGCCGATTGAAACCCCAATTACTTACGCAGGTGTTGAAATCATACGAAAAAGAAATGAGATCACTAGGAAAGAAAAAGCATAAATGACATAAACTATAAACTANACGAGCAAGCATTAAGCCTCNCTTTATGGGCAATTATTGTCATCACAACCATATCTCTTCTCTACACTCTTAGAAAATGCACCAATTAAATAAACCTTGCAGACTAATATATTNCTATATCTTAGTAATTACTAATTTGGTTCTCCTCTTCTGCCAACTATCTTTTGCCACCAATACCAAAACAGATTTGTATCAGGGGCTTCATCGTGGACTACACATCTATCGCTACGATTGGATCAATGAAAAATGTGTGTTATATATCGCTGAGATAGATAGAAAAGAAGTGAACCTCACATTTGAAGTAGCAGTTGCAAATGATCAGGTGCTCGGAAAGGAATCTGTGCGACTCCTCACGAAAAAACGAAATCAACGTGGTGATGGGAGAGTACTAGTCGCGGTTAATGGGGGGTTCGGCATCTTGGGTGACATGAGAGGCTATGGCGGTGTTCTTGAAAATCTGCACATTCAGAACTATGAGTTGATTACACAACCAACTGATTCAACATCTTGTTTCGGCGTTACAAAAACAGGAGTTTTCTTGATTGATGATGTGAAGATGAAAGCGCAAGCAAAACTGGGTAACCAAACCCTATCAATTGATGCAATTAACCAACGGCGTGAGGATGGGCATCAACTCATTCTTTTCACACCGCGCATGGGCGATATGACTCATACAAATCACCGCGGTTTTGAGATTGTCTTATCTAACTTAAAATTGCCAGTGACCNTCGACTACCAGAGCACCTTCAAGATTCGACACTTTGGTNAAAAAGGGAACAATCTAATNCCTCCAAATGGTGGNGTTCTCTCCTTTAGATTCAAGAGAAACAAACAACTATTCAGCCAACTTAAGCAGGAACAAAGCGGNNAAATACAAATTTCGTTCGAACCACCTAAATGGAAAAACGTTAAATANGCTATTGGTGGACGACTCCGATTGATCAAAAACGGTCGAATCCATCCGAAAATCGTTCAATTTCATAATGCCGCAAAGACACACATTCCAGGCAAGCGCTCACCATCACTGGTACTGAGCTATGAACCTCGAACAGCTCTTGGATTCAATAAAGAAAAATTGTTTTTGATCGTTGTTGATGGGCGCCAACCNAATTACAGNACNGGGCTCTCGCTATATCGGCTNGCTGAAATCCTNGTCGAGTTCGGTGCGACGGAGGCAATTAACCTNGATGGTGGATCTTCAAGCACTTTNATTGTTGATGGCCAACTGGCAAACCGNCCATCTGGTCACCAAGAACGTAATGTACTGAATGCAGTTTTTATAACNACGGACATAAAAAATGATCAGAAAAATGATTAACTTTCGAGTTTGGTTAATTTACTTAATGCTTTTACCAGTCTATGCACTTACCAATACAGACAAAACTGAGAAAATAACTTTAAATGCTACAAAGGATACCTCAATTATTATCTTACCTAAAGACCAGATGAGACACCAACTAAAAAATTATAGTGCAGGAGGAAACCCTTCATTAGTATCTTCAGATATTGGAAGCATGTTCTTTGTAGTTTTCGACACTTTTGAAATCTTCGAGGAACTCAAAATCTTGAATCCTAAACAGATAGTATCGGTAGAAATCAGCCTTTACTGTCTACAGTCTGAATCCAAGACACCTCAGCAAATTATTGCCCGACGTGTTCTTCTCCCTTGGAAAGAAGGAAAACAAAAATTTTCCTCGGCGGATAAAAACGATCTCACTTTTAATAGTTGCCTACACCGAAGTTTAACCTGGAATAAACCTCCAGCACAAGCAATGTTAAAAGGAATAGACGGCGATCGTCCGAGTGACTACAACGGATCCGAGGATATATCTCATCGCATTGATGCACTGGTGAAAATCGAGGAATTAGAACAAAGATATGTCTGGAAAGGAAATCTCATCACATCAGCATTCCAGTTTTGGCTAATAAATCCTGATTACAATTATGGACACCTGTTTGCACTGCGTGACGGATCAGAAAAAGTGAAATTTGCTTCGAAAGAGCATCCTAATCCAAAATTCCATCCAACACTTACAATTTTTTATAAAAAAAATTAGGATAAAAGCATGTTTGATTGGGATAGCCTGCGTCAATTTTTTCCGGTTACAGAGAAATATATTTACTTGAACCACGCAGGTGTTTCGCCATTATCAACACAAACCCAATCAGCCATGGAAGCCTTCTTAAAGGAAGTAACAGAAAACGGATACACCAACTCCCAAATGTGGACCGAAACAATAGAATCATGCCGCCAATCCGCGGCAAAACTCATCAACGCTAATCCCGATGAGATCGCATTCGTCAAGAACACCACACAAGGCATTATCCTCACAGCCAATGGTATCAACTGGCAAGCAGGAGATAATGTTATCACAACAAATGTCGAATTCCCATCAAACATATACCCATGGTGGAACTTAGAACGATATGGGGTTGAAACTCGGCTAGTTCAAGAAGTCAATAAACGCATCTCAGTTGAAGATATTATAGCCAAAATCGATTCACGCACACGGATTATCACAATCAGCCATGTTGAGTTTGCGTCAGGTTACCGAAACGATATTGCCACTATAGGGGAAATATGCCAAAACAAAGGAATCCTGTTTTTTGTAGATGCTATTCAAACACTCGGGGCCTTTGAAGTCGATGTAAAAAAGCAACACATTGACTTTCTCTCCGCCGACGGACATAAATGGCTACTGGGACCAGAGGGTGCGGCTATATACTACTGTTCGAAAAGCAAACTCGATCAACTAACTAACACCAATATTGGTTGGGCCAGTGTGGTAGATGAATTAACTTTTTCCGAATACAATCTAACGCAGAAACCCTCTGCAAAACGCTTTGAAGAAGGATCCTACAACACCGTCGGCATATTCGGTTTGAAGGCAGCAATTACATTACTATTGGAAATCGGCATTCTGAACATTGAACGCCGAATTCTTGATCTTACACAACGCTTAATTAAGAATTTATGTGATCAAAATTATGACATTCTCAGCCCTACAGAAAATGAATTAGAGCGTTCAGGAATTGTAGTTTTTCGAAGTCACAAATGTACCCCACGAATGCTGTTTGAATTATTTCATAAATCAGGTGTCTCTTGTGCCACACGTGGAGGAGGAATTCGGCTATCACCACACTTCTATAATTCGGAAGCAGAAATTGATATGGTGGCTGAGATTCTATCTTCGGTTGCCAATTAACTATATTTTAAGATCAAGTGAAACAAGAATCACAACCTGACTACTTATCTGTTGCCTTATTTCATCCCTGGGCATAACATCTACGTAACTAGAAATGATCATTCTATCAGATAGTGTCTTTGGTTTGGCAAAACGAGGTAACCCATCAACCTTTTCAACATAATCTTCAGGATATTTCTTAAATTCTTCGTTTTTGTCAAGGAATTGCTTAACTTTAAATGCATATTTAGCAGTCTCTGAGAATATTGATCTGGATGGAGAAATAGAAGGATCACTGTTCCTATGCACTTGAATTTCGATTCTCTTAACTTGATCAATCTGTTTTCGAAGACTAGCAAGACATTCCCCAACACTAGACAGTAGCGACTTGAATCCTTCAGTCAAGTCGGAACGCCCTACATCAAATAATTTCTTGTCAGCAATGCTAGTAAACGTAATTTGAAGTTGACCTACCCCCGATCCTAAATGAGGTAAATCTATACTATTGAGTTTTCTCTCGAATATCATATTCGGCTCAGTTTCAGCGTATTCCTCAAGTTTCCTAATCATCCGCCGACGAGATTCCAATTTTCCCTTCTCGGCGGGATGCGAATTAAATCTGTGGTTAGGTTGCCACATGGAAACAACACTTTGCAAAGTAAAAGGATCAAACCGTATCTGATCGAGAAATGATGCTAATAACAATAAAATAAAACACATCAAAATAGCCACTAAACCGTTTAGGCTGATAACCCAACCGGCTTCGTCATCCTCCTCCAATTCTTCCACTAGATTCAAGGCCATCATTTGCTCTACATTAGAATTTATTATTCACATCAATCGAAACTAGAATAACAACCCGGCGATTTTTGCCTTGCATATCCTGTCTTTCAAGATCTCGTCTCTTCTGATAAACATTTAGTTGTGCATTCTCCGCTTTCAGCAAATAGGTCACTTCTTCACTCCGACCAACTGGCCCGCGGTCTATGAGTATCCACAACTTCCCAGGTCGAATTGCCATTAGCTTACTGACTTTATCCAACCTCTTACCTTTCCTCTTAAACGCACCTTCAATCTTCTTAACTGTCTCCAATTTCTTCTGATCGATATTATTGCGACTACCTTCACTTTGAAATGCCGAGTCATACTCTATATCATATATAGCCTCTAAAATTGCCCTATCAAAATCAAAGATATAACGGATATCCTCATCAACAAAAGGATACTGATCACCATAACCAGAAACAATGGTTTTCCCCCTTAACCCTGAAGGAATACCCCATGCTTCCATAACATGCTTGACATCGTTAGCACGAGCTATATCAAGTTCCCACTTAGAGGCATAAGACCCCGTGGAATCACTGCCGGAATCGCTGGCACTATGAACTTGGATCTCAATCCTTTTAATACGCTCAACCTGTTTTATACGGAACTGCTCTTGAGTTTGCTTTGTTCGCGCTGGATCAGGTATCATAAGGTGTTTAACAAAACCCAATAACTGTTTCTTGAATCCATCCACAACCTTAGAGCTCCCACGCTTAAACAGTTCTCTGCCACCATCTTCATTAAATGTAACCCGAAGCTGACCTAAATCTGATTCTAGACATGGAAGATTAACACCACTCAGTATCTTATTAAAAATAACGTTTCTACTATCACCAGCAAACTCATTAAGATTATAAAGCATAGCACGAAGTGCTTTGATGCTTTCTTTGGTTTCCTGAGTCACGCCATTCGAAGGCTGAGGTATTGAATCAATACCCGAGAGAACAAATGGATCCCGCTGTACTTGATCAGAGAGTAAAACCATCCACATAAAGAAAAAACAGCAACAAATGGAGATGCCCCCACTCAGATTGATAAACCAATCCCAATTGTCATCCACCTCCGGTTGTTCTATAAACGCCAACGGCATATCTTACGCCCTAAATTGCAAAGGAAACATTCTCATTTAAATGCGAGAAAAGCTTGAAGTTTGTCACGTATAATTCCAGTCGGTGCTTCGTTAATAAGAAGTACAACCCCTTCCATAATAATTTCCATCAAAACAACTCGTTGAGCCGCACGATTTTCAATTTTAACCGCCACAGGTGTGAAAAGAAAATTACTGAGAAGAACTCCATAAAAAATACTCAACAATGCCGTCCCCATACCTGTACCCAGTAAAGTCATCAACTCCGGGTGACTACTGTCCAAACTTCGCATCATCATAACAAGTCCTAGCAATGTACCAAGTACACCAAAAGCGGGAGCAATCTTGGCCATGTTACGAATTACTTTGGCTTCCAACATATCATTGTGATAAGTATTCTTAATACGTTCTGTCATTAAACGTTGAACTTCATCAACAGGATGCTTATTAACAACCATTCGTAAACCGTCACGGAGAAATGCTTCGCCAATTTCATCTGCTTCATCAGGATTAATCCGACTGTCTTCTTCTATTGCACCAGCCGAGAGCGTCTCAATCTCCTGAATATAGTCTTCTAGCGAAATCTCATTTCGACTCAGCGCTTTCACATAACTTCCAAAAGCTCCCGAAACTTTGTTGTGAGGATAAGCGATGAAGGTGGCGCATACAATACCACCTAAAACAATTAGAAGCGCTTTCAGATCAAAAAACCAAACAAACCGACCAAATTGGAAGTCGATTGACCATAGTATTGCAATGCCTAACAGTAGAAAACCTACAACAATCCCAATGAGAGTCGATTTCACGAGTGGATTCCCCTTTCTTTCAGAATTTCAAATCGAATGCACCTGAATAATTTTCAACTCTAGTTAAAACAATCATGAAGATTTCACTATGATCAACATAACGTTTTATCAATGATAAAAGATGCATTTATTTAAAATCCATTAACACATCACCCGCAGCCCCTTATTAAGGATGTTTTAACTTGCAAATCGCCTTAATTCATTCTTAATGCCCTAATGAAACGAATCAGTAACCAATAGCAAGATTTAATCTTTAAGACTTTCCACCGAGATGATAAAACGAAACTATCATACCTCTACCATACTAAATTTATGAGCCTAAAAAGATTTATATCCGCATGAAACGCAGTTAATTTTGACGAACAATGTCAACTAACATTATTATATTGGGCATAAACTAAAAACTAGCGCGAGGACAACGATGATGCAGGAAGAAATCTCTGATGCCCACCCCGATCTACCAAGGGACCTAAACTTTGATCCGGTCATCAATGAAACCCCCAAGGCACTTAACAATAAACAGATTCGTAGCTACAACAAAAAAGGGTATATTTTCCCGATTGAGATATTTTCTGAAACTGAAATTTCAACACACCGTGAATACTTCAATCAGATCATTGAAACAGAAATCCAAAACGAGAGAGGAGGATACTCGATTAACGGTTGGCATTGTCACGATCCTCACATATACGACTTGATAGTCGACAGCAGAATTCTTAACTATGTTGAGGATTTACTGGGTAAAAATATCATCTGCTGGGGAACACACTATTTCTGCAAATTACCGGGTGATTCCAAACGCGTCAGTTTCCACCAAGATGCATCATATTGGCCTTTGACTCCTAGTAAGACAGTTACAGTATGGCTTGCCATTGATGATACGGATGTTGAAAATTCAGCCATGAAGTTTATCCCAGAATCACATTTGTATGGACAGATCAACTACCAACACAGCACTCCAAAAGAACAAAATGTGCTAAATCAAACTGTTGATTCACCAGAAAATTATGGTGGAGCCCCAGTCTACGTTGAGTTAAAAGCAGGTCAAATCTCACTACACTCCGATTTAATATTGCATGGATCTGATCCCAACTTATCCGACCGCAGACGATGTGGATTAACCATGCGCTTTGCTCCGCCAGAAGTAAAGACCTATCATGATTGGAACCAAAACGCTGTCATCTGTCGTGGTATTGATTCCACTAATCATTGGATTAACAACCCACGCCCAAACAGAAGTAAGTAACTTGATAATGCTACGAAAAATCCGAATCATCTTGAAAATGATCAAATTCGAGCATACAATCTTTGCGCTGCCGTTTGCGGTAATGAGTATGTTCCTAGCCTCTAGAGGAATTCCCGAATTNGGAAAAATCAGCTGGATTCTTGTAGCGATGGTAGGTGCTAGAAGTTGTGCCATGTCCTTTAATCGGATTGCCGATGCAGACATTGATGCTAGCAACCCAAGGACGGCCATGCGTGCAATCCCGAGCGGTCACCTTAAGAAATGGGAAACTTGGATATTCACTATAGTTTCAGCTAGCCTACTAGTATTAGCAGCCTTTAAGCTAAATCCGCTTGCATTTCGTTTATCACCACTAGCACTAGTTGTCATCATGCTTTATTCATATACAAAGCGTTTCACTTCGCTTTCACACTTTTGGCTTGGCATATCGCTGGCAATTTCACCGATTGGAGCATGGATAGCAATTAAAGGCCAATTCGATATCTTGCCAATCCTGCTCGGTTTGGCGGTGATGTTTTGGACTGCAGGATTCGACATCATATACGCTTGCCAAGATTTCAATTTTGACAAGCGAAAAGGGTTACATTCAATTCCCGTTAAACTTGGAATTCGAGTGTCTTTATGGATCTCATCTGGGATGCATATATTTACCGTCTGCATCCTAATCAGCATCGGTATAATAAGCGAGCTCGGATCAACTTACCTAACTGGTGTAGGTATCGTAATGGCAATTTTGATTTACGAACACGCAATTGTCAAACCAGACGATCTATCGCGCGTAAANCTNGCGTTTTTNACCTTAAACGGGANGGTCAGTTTAGTTCTAATGGTTTTGTCAATTGCNGATCTATTAATGACTTAGTTCANTCTACTAATTCACNGAATCAGGTAAAAACGCAATCGACGTCTGAATTGGATAGGAGCAATAGCATCCAGCACTGCTTTCTGGAGACAGAACAATCCCACCAGCCGAAATTGTTCCCAGTGAACAACCAGGCCGCAGACCAGTCCATTTATGCCGTTTGTTTTGTTTAAGATCCCACATGCCATGATAACTATCCCGGTAAAATAACGCCGTTGCAGAAGCTGACATGGTGTTGCANCCACCTCGNTCTGGCATTTTTTNNAACAAAANCCNCCCTGTNNTCAGATCAAANACCTTTGGCTCTGCGTATACNTCATTGCCAATGATAAGCGGATGATACATAGCCCCACCGTGATGATCNCGNCCCCACCCGTATTCTTGANTCCAGATTTGTTCCCCATTTTTAGCATCAAAGGCAGACAAATGATATTTACNTGANGTAATNAGGCTAATCAGAACTTCATCAGCATAACTAAGGAAAAAGACCCAGCTATCTTCTTGGAAAACATAAGGTTTTTCCCAAATCTTCCTTCCTGTCCTAGCATCAAGCGCGACCATAATACGGTCTTCAACTAGCTCATGTCCAAAACGNCCTGAACCAAGTANGACAAGCTGNGGATTACGACTCTCAACGAAATATACTCGTCCTCCACCAATTGTAATTGTGGAATTTATGATTCTAGCTCCACTAGCATCATAACGCCAAATCTCATTACCTTCTACNGGATCCACAGCNAACAAATTCTCGCTGACAACTTTTTGTGATTCTTCATTACTCTTGTCATACCATTCACCATCAGCCCCAACATAGATCCCACCTTTTTTAACTGAACTACCAAAAAGCTGGTTCTCAGCATAGGCAANATATCCCCATTCATGATCTGGAGTAACCTGATCAAAGAGGGCAACAATTTCCCCACTATTCCCATTTATTTTCCAACATTTATCTTTAACAACAACATAAAGTCGATCCCCATCCGCAACCATGTTACCACTATCACGTGGGATGTTAGCACGACGCATATCCGGCACATCAACTGTCCATAAGATAGTACCATTATAAGCATCTAAACCAAATAAGCGCCTATCCCCTTGAATATATAGTCGACCGTTAACGGACAGAGGAGCCGACACATGAGTACCTCGATCCACCATTGTGCGTGGACCAGGCTGACCAAACCAGAGAACTCTCATAGGATCACGAGGATGCTGATCTTGGCTACAAGNCGTGTTGGCTGNATCCCCNTACTGGTGACTCCANNCCCCACTCCCAGGAAGTCTCCCACGTCGGATAATCNGCCAGCCNTCTAATTTTGACGGTGATATGTTAAAGCCTTCAATCCGACGAGGTAATCCAACAACATCCCTAATATACGCGATACCTCCAGCGGGCCTGAGAAGCCGAAGAATCTCCTCAATTGGTGCATTTCTCTCTTTTNCGACAATCAAGTTGGCAAAATAGTCAACATAGGGCAACTTTTTAAACGACGCACGGTGTATACTTGACCGAATGCCATAGACACCAGCAACATCNAGGGTTTTGCGTGCTCGCTCAATATTTTCCAAATCAGGATCAACACAGATAATCTGTAAATCAGTTCGTNTAACGAGTTCAAGTACCAATTGGCCCTGATCCNCACCTAGAACCAGACAGTAGCCNTGCTTGACCCCACACTCCTCGACAATCTTCCCCGCCATCCTAGCATACTTATCTTGCCTTGNTNGCNAGACAATATTTGCCANCTCAACTTTGGAGTAATCGAACGTGGANTCAAACTCATAGAGTCGTGAAGATTGGTCACCGACTTCAACACGATAATGATAAATCTTCTTCGATTCGACATCATTAAGTGTAATATTGTGATTCGTTTTTGGAATTAAATCAGCAACTTTATGTGTTAATGGCAAATCATCACCAATGTAGAGAATTGAAGGCGTTTGAACTCCAGTTTCCCAAGAAATGATGGCTGTTTTATTGTTGATTCGACGCAAGTGCGGNACAGTAACAAAAGACAATACTGGTGGAAAAAGTGGACTCTTGGAAGCATATTGTTGGATGATTTCTGAATTATCTAACACTCGGTCATAAATCCGAATTTCATGAACCCAACATCGAGGATAGAAATNCTCAAACGCNCCGATAACATAATCGCCNTGTTGTGCATAATTAATTTCACCAACTTGCGCCTCAGATCCATTCTCCAGATGGCCATCAACATAAATCTGTATTACCCGTCCATCATAAGTCCCAACAACATGATACCATTTGCCCCATTCTAAACTACCCCTAACACGCACATGGGTAAATCCGCTACTATCCTTACCATTAACTCCAAAACTAAAACTGGATTGACGTGTACCAAGTAGCCAACCGCGATCGCCTTTTACTGCACCTACAATCCCTCCCCACTCCACTGTCTTCTCAATGTTAACCCAAGCTTCGACCGTCATAGTTTTACGGGGCAAGGATTTCAGATCTCGATCATAAGGGACAATAACACGATGCTGATCTCGGTTAATCAATAAGCCTTCAAGTTGTCCGAACTTACGGGTCTCTATCTTGCCTCTGACTCGGGCATGACTTTCGCCGATTTGGTCTTGCAACTCTTGTCCGACAATCTGGTTAGCCAACCAATGTGCAACCAATCCTCGATCCACAGCTCCAAACGAAATCAAACTGAAGAAAAGAGACGAAAAGACAATAAATAATAATTTTCTTATCATATAAAATAACACCTTTTATAATTCACTTTTGCGTTCCGTAAGACTTAGTTACCCACCAAAACAATGAATCGTACCCTTATCAGTACTCACAACCACTCGACCATTGGAGACAGCGATCTCTAATGCCCGACCATTTACGCCTGCATTCCAAACCGTCTTACCAGTCTCAGTAGCAACCGCAATAACACTATCCTGACCACCAGCTAAAAGTATATCACCAGCTAGAATCAAAGAATAAGGATGACTACAGGCAACTTTCCACGGTTGGCAATCTTGAATCGCTTGATTTATTTTCAAGATTTCATGATTCAAATCCTCCAATCTTCCTCTCAACTCTCGGCCCCTTCGCGTGTCAATATCTTCACCAAGTACTAAAAACTCCTTATTGACAACATCACGTTTCATGGTCAACGAACTACGTTCTTTAATTAAATCAAGATAGAGATAGCGATCTAAGGCACTAAGCGCGTCATCAGTATGAAGATACGAGACTCCCGGTGTAACAATCATCTGGTTGCCCTTGAACGTAGCAACCTGAGTTTTTGTATTGACTTTAAATGCATTCATCTGCCCTGTATTACCAGGNCCTGAAATCAGGGTATTATCCGAAATCAAGGCGAAAGTTCCTCCACCACCACCAAGAGTATGAAGATACTTACCATCGCTCTTCTTAAAAACAAAGGGGTTGCCTCGGCTGTTTTGAACATAAAGTTGCTCGGTTGAAGACAAAAGATAACCTTGAGGAGAAAAGCCAGAAATCTTCTCCTGCCAAATTAAATATCCATTTTGAGCATCAACCGCACATAGCAAAGCATTATTAAAACTGAAAATACCAGCACAAAAATAAGCAACATCTTCGCCGACTAAAATGCCTGACCTAATTGGAGAAACCGAAATCATCCGGCCGTTTCCTGGCAAACGATAACTATCTGGATCAGCTTCATAACGCCAGATCTCCTGACCAGTCTCTGCAGAGACACAATATACCAAGCCATCATCCGCTCCAACATACACATTACCTCGATAAACCGTTGGAGCGAACCGTATTGGAGCTTCAGCGAAAAACTTCCATCGCACTTTTCCATCTTCGGCATCCAAACAGTAGACCTGGTCATCAGCTGAAGAACCGAAATAAACAGATTTTTCATCCATAACAACATGGAACGCCCAATCAAAGATCATTTTAGGTTTCAAATTATCAACCTTATGCCAGCCATCTCGCCTAGCAGGTCCGAGCCAAGCGGGTTGCGGAGGGAATTTAGACTGATAAATCCAGAGTAGCTTCAAAGCCACCAGATCAACATTCTCGCTTGTAATCCCAGAGCGGGCAGAATCATGCCGATAAGTCGGCCATGTATCAGCAATCCCCAATCCACTAGACATTAAAAAAGCTATTAAAACCGCTAAATAGTTGATTATGAAACACATATTCTTAAATTGATTCCATACACAATTTGTCATTGATTAGATTATACCATCAACTAATGAATCTTAATATCTTGCTTAAGCCTACTCCAAATTGTTGGTATCCTGTCTCGACCGGGATTAGTAGACCTTGGCCCTTGATATTCCAGCATAAAGATACCCGCAGCATAGCCCTTGTATTCATGCGCACCCTTGATCCCTCCCTTTTTTTCGCCAATTCCATGGCTAGTTCGAACAATAAATTTACCGTCTTTACCTGAACCAATATCAGCCCATTTAGCAACCAACCCCTCGCTATTCTCGCCAGTACTGAATTCAACCTGGCCATCATCTATTTTATGGGCATCAATTGAACAGGCGTATTCAAATCCATCAGCCTCCAAAATCTTCCAATTGGTTATGCGTTCTTTATAACCAACTCCACCTTTACGGTTAACTGTACCAACAAATGTGTAGAGAGATTGTGGTTCCAAGCCAGAAATGATCAGATCGAGATGCCATTTAGGCCCATCGTTATAACTCATATTACCCCCCACATCAACAATATCATTAAAAATCTTGAAAGCATCACTCCCATCATTGAAAGTCGAGCCGTCTTTTGCCCAATTGATTGTATTCCCCTGCGATTTATGTTCAACAAACGAAACTGTCACTCCCGTATCTTCCCCATCTTTAAATTGCAACAGGTTGCCTTCTACAGGAAAAGGATTGCCACGTCCAAGGCCAAAGGTTGTTACGTTCTTTTTTGTGAACTGTACCCCTTTTTCATAAACACAATCATTAAAAGCAACCCAGTTAGCGGTGGACAAAGAAACCGAAATTGAGAAAATAATTACTGACAAACTGCTTCCTCGCAGTCCTAATAACAACAATCCTTCACTAGAAGAATTCGTATTCGGCATGGCAAAGCTCCTTGTTGGACATTCATCAAATTTAGTTACCAAATAACGACTAAATCAACAATACAGCAGAAAATTTCTCAACATACAAACATACAAACATACAAACATACAAAGCANANAATTCTAAAATAAAGAATCAGTTGAAGCTAGTATCATCTTCAATCTCTATCAATTATAAAAGTGTACTTTCTTTTAAATTCTGTTATCTTTAAATTCACACGCCAAAAAATCAGCGATTATGGATATTGAAAAAAGATTAAATCAAGCTGTAGCTCTTCATCAAGCAGGGAAACTCCCTAAAGCCGAACAGTTATACCAACAAGTACTCGCAGACAATCCTCGAAATTCGGATGCTCTCCACCTTTTAGGTGTTATCGCCTATCAAGTCGGCAAACATGAAATATCAGTTAATTTAATTACCAACGCCATAGAAATAGACTCACAACAAGTAGAAGCCTATAACAACCTTGGCATTGTATTTAAAGAACAGGGAAAATTAGAGGAATCGGTTCAAGCCCACCACAAGGCTATCGAGATACAGCCTGACCATGCGGAAGCACATTACAATTTAGGTGATACCTATCAAAAACAAGGAAAATTAGAGGAATCAATTCAAGCCTATTACAAGGCCATCGAGATACAGCCCAATTACACCGAAGCCTATAATAATCTCGGCATTGCATTGAAAGAGCAGGGAGAACTAGAACTAGCCATTCAAGCCTATCACAAAGCTATCGAAATACAGCCCAATTATGTCGAAGTCTATAATAATCTCGGCATTGCATTAAAAGNACAGGGAGAACTGGAACTAGCCATTCAAGCCTATCANAAAGCTATCGAGATACAGCCNANTTNTGCCGAAGTGCACTACAACCTAGGTAATGCATACCAAGAACAGAAAAAATNAGAANTAGCCNCCCAAGTATATCACAAAGCTATCGAGATACAACCCAATTACGCTGAAGCTCACAATAATTTGGGAAATGCTTACCAAGAGCAGGGAGAACTGGAACTAGCCATTCAAGCCTACCACAAAGCTATCGAGATACAACCAACTCATATTGAAGCCCACAACAATATAGGTAACACTTATCAAGAACAGGGAAAATTAGAGGAATCGGTTCAAGCCTATCACAAAGCTATCGAGATACAGCCTTGTTCTGCCGAAGCTTATAACAATTTGGGAAATGCTTACCAAGAACAGGGAGAACTGGAACTAGCCATTCAAGCCTATCACAAAGCTATCGAAATACAGGATGATTTCGCTGANGCCCATAACAATTTGGGACAAATATTATTGCTATTAGGANATTTCCGCCAAGGNTGGGAAGAGTACGAATGGCGGTGGCAATGTCGAAATTTCTCTATTGGCNAAAGGAATTTCCCNCAACCTCTTTGGAATGGATCAAATCTGCAAGGCAAATCTATATTAGTTTGGNCAGAACAAGGAATCGGCGATGAAATCATGTTTGCTAACCTACTTGATAGCCTCAAAAAAATTAGCANNCANATCATTGTCGAATGTGAAATACGTTTAGTTGCTTTTTTTCAACGATCTTTCCCTGAAANTCAATTTGTACCTCGGGAAAATCCGCCCAATTCACGATTGTTAAATNCCAATATTGATTATCANGTCCCAATTGGTAGNTTAGGACAATGGCTNAGACCCGATGAAGANAGTTTCAANCAGAATAGGCANTNCTATTTAACAACCTGCACTGANAAGTCTGAACAGATCAAGAAAAGGTACCAATCACTAGCTGCNGACAGCATATTAATTGGTATCTCATGGAAAAGCACTNGCGCNAAACAGAAACAAACATTATCCAAAAGTACAACGCTGAAGGATTGGNCATCCATTCTTTCANAACAGGGTTGTTNCTTCATNAATTTNCAGTATGGAGATATCGAACCAGAATTAGAACAATTTCAAGAGGAAACTGGCCTAAAGATTTATTGCGATCAAGAGATAGATGCTCTACAGAATTTAGACGATTTTGCCACACAAGTTTCAGCTTTAGATCTCGTTGTATCGACATCTAANACAACGGCACATATAGCTGGTGCCNTAGGAAAAAGAGTTTGGACTTTATTGCCATACATGCCAAACTGGCGGTGGATGTTAAACAGAAACGATACNCTNTGGTATCCCCATATGAGNCTGTTTAGACAAAACACAATTGGAGATTGGAGAGATGTCTTTCAACGGGTTNCTCTAGCANTGGAANAANACATNACTAATGACAAAAAACACACCAAGCTGTGANAAGNNGATCCATGTNAAAATCGATCTTCTCCCATGTACTACGAATAATNTTTAGTNACTGAAACAANAATGCNACCAAATTCATCAGGCAACGGCAACTAACCTTTTACAACTAGTTGCTCAGCATGCGCCACTACTTTTCTGATGGCAGCCACAACCTGCTCAGCGGCACCTTCAACCGGATTACTAAAAACTGGCAGGAATATTAATCGTGAGCACACNTCTTCCGTAATGGGAAAGTCNCCCACCTGATAACCTGAATAGTCACCTCCCATCTCAGGNGTACATAGTGGTCCGCGCCCCCCAGTNAAAATATCAAACCCTTCAGCAAAAAGTGGTAACTGGTGAAGTAAAGGGTATCCGTTGCCTCGGGCACGAAGCCCTTCTTTCTGAAGAGCCTCAATAAATTTTTCTTTTGATAATCCATTAACCTCCTCCTCCACATAATGAATTGGGAAACCATAGAATCCAGCTGGCTCAGCACCTTCATAGATACTGACAGATTTTACTCCCGGCACATCCACAAGNCCTAACTCAACTGCCCGAATATAATCACGGCGTCTCTTATTCAGTTCATCTAATTTCTGTAACTGCACAGCAGCAATTCCAACTCCGAGTGGATGCGCGCGAAATTTTATTCCCAAACCCAATGGTTGAAGATACTTATACTTTTCAGTAATCAGATCAAGACCTGCAACCCGGTTCACTTGCCCAATTAAACACGCCCGTTCGAAAATATCAATATCATCTGTCGCTACAACCCCGCCTTCNCCACCACTAACAGGTTTACTACCCTGCAAACTCCAAGCACCAACGTGTCCAATTGTCCCACACAACCGGCCCTTGTAAGTTGCNCCGTGAGAGTGAGAACAATCCTCAATAATAGGGACNCCNGTTTCTTTACTCAGTTTCATCAAAGCGTCCATATTACATACATTTCCCCAAAGATGGACGGCAACAATNGCTTTGGTACGATCCGTNATACGACGAGAGACATCCTCCGGATCAATCATCAAAGTATCGGGATCAATCTCACAAAATACCGGTCTTGCCATTAAAATGAGTGCTGGTGATATGGAACAAATCCATGTATAAGTGGGAACAATAACCTCATCTTCCGGACCTATACCAAGACCAAACATTGCACTGTGCAAAGCTGACGTCCCATTAATTACTGTAATGGCAAAACGCGAACCGAAGCGCTTGCGCCACGTCTCCTCAAAATCACGAACTGTTGAGGTCCCGCCAGACAGTTCATTTCTCAATGTCATATCATAGACAACTTGTGCTTCTTCCTCNGTTACTTGTTGCCACTGATCCAATTCCCCTTCTGAACCACCAGTTTGGACAAAGACNGGAGCTCCCCCAAGAGCCACAGGTATATCTTGTTTTGGTTGATCCATGNTAAGACTCCTTGTGTANTAAAATCATAAAACTTATTCGAACNCTAAACCTAATTTCACACTGCTCTCNAGANTCACATCCATTNCTTTGNCAACTTTNGGAGAGCCAGNAAATTGAGCCAAAGNTGACATGATTTTCTTNGCGCAGAAAACGTCNTTCACTCAACCATTGANAACATGNGTTNCNCAAAAATGACCATAGTCTCGCACCNTCGAAACAATAGAAACGTCTTCAAACCCATTGTTATTTTCAGTAATNCAANCAACATACACATTTCCAAATTCCATTGGAAGACCTACTCCTTAATANATTATGATAAATTACCAATGNCNCACCCACACTNAGAAGTACAAAACTCAACTTTNTGTNCGCGCGNGCCCTTTTGGAACGAGANCATCTTNANAAACTTGNAANATTTGGNTTTTAAGTCCANCNTANGTTATCCCAATGATTTTAGCACAGTATAATTTAAGAATCACATTATTTACATCATACAGATCTAGAACNAATATAATGTCATGATTACTATCAGAATGTGATAAAATNACAACATNAAAAGGGTGCNTAATCTNAAATNANAAGATCACGAAAGTCAACCTGCTCCTACAACNAGAATTNAAAANCGGTTAGAANACACAAGGTCAGTTAAAATTGAAAATCACCAATATTGAACCGATTATTGTCAGTGTCCCTTATAAACACCGAGAGACAAGTACTCGGGTACAACGGGATGGTGTTACAGCTGTGCTGATTAAAATTACTACAGATACTAACATTGTTGGTTGGGGTGAAAGTTGTCCTGGTCCAAATGTAGAGAGNATCTACCAAATTATNGTGTCNACTATTCCNCTTTTCACAGGACGAAACCCATTCGACCGCGAAGCAATAGCGCAGGATTTTTTCGCNACCGCTCACTGGTTCCACCGCGAAATGTCGGGAAATTTNGCCTTCGCTGGCATTGACATGGCTTTATGGGANATCTTNGGTAAGGCCTGCCAACAACCAATCTACAACCTGTTTGGTGGTCTCCGTCGGCAATCGGTAAATTACTTCTACTATTTGGCTTATGGTGACGCCAATTCGATTGNCTCCCAAGCCAANCGAGGTTTAGAAATGGGTTANTCNGTCTTCTACATCAAAGTTGGTCTTGATTTCGAAGCAGAAATGCCAATGATCGCCACTCTGCGNGAAACAATNGGNNCAAACTGCAAAATCCGGATTGACGCNAATGGAGTATGGTCTGTTAATCAGGCAGTCCGNTATCTAAACCAATTCGATCGCTACCAGATAGATTTTGCCGAACAACCGGTTTGGCCTGATCCAATTCGCAATATGATCGAAGTTCGAAACCGAACNCCTGTTTCCCTAGCTGCAAATGAAGGGTTATGGAGGATAAGTGATGTCTATGAAGTTATTCGTCAACGTGCGGCTGACGTTCTATGTTTNAGCAGCAATTGGGTAGGAACACTAACCCAATTCCATCGCTTAAGTCATATAGCACACATGGAAGGACTATGTGTCTGTCGTCATACGCANGGTGAGTTNGGCTTGATGGCAGCTGCTTCCCACCAAGTTTGTCTTTCCCTGCCAAATTTGGTGGATGGTAACCAACAGACTGCTGAAATGATGCAGGATGACATCCTGACTGAGCCCCTTCCTATTACCAACCGCCCTGACTGGGAAGCGCCGAAAGGTGTAGGTCTGTGTGTCTCCGTCGATGAGAAAAAGGTAAAAAAATACCATAACCTGTACAAAAAACAAGGTCAGTTTTTGCCGTATCAGCCTTCCATGTTTGTCACCGAACCCAAATCGTAGATCAAGAGCTAAATTGTTTACGTTTGCAACCTCTAATAATAGAATCAAAGATAAAAACAGAAAATCAACTCAGAAAACCACAGAATTCAAAATGACTCTGATAAGCCCAACTCTGCTGTCAGCAGAGCATAAAAAGAACGGTTAGAGTCCCTTAGTTGTCAGTTAGGATAATAATCTTAACAACTTCTGAGACAATGAAGGATTGTCATGGACACACCAAGAATTGACAACCGAAACTAGTCTGCTTTAACATCTGAGGAACGGATTCGCCAGCTTGAACTGGACAGCTACTTAGCATGATCCGCCAAATGCTAGCCATCGTTTATCGTCCAGCCTCGGCTAGACGATTCAGGAAGTTGAAACCTAGAATGTTGAAGACCTGAGCTAACTACCAAACACGGTTCGTCCCCTGTTTGCTAACCGCAATACGCGAAATTGAGATTTCTAGGGAAGCAACAAGCCTCCGAACATGGTTAATCAAGCACTAGGAATCAACCTCAGCCGAATGGAAAAAGTATCGCACTAAATAGGATGGTTGATGTTTAGCCAATATCATTAAAAAACCTTATTGAATGAGGAGAACCTGTTAATGCAAGCTGTCTTATCCGTTGGAGTTATAGGCACAGGCGGGATAGCCCAATCGCATATCAATACTATTGAAAATCTGGAAAACATCCAACTGACAGCCGTGATGGACATTGATGCCAAGCGGGCAGAAGACACCGCTGTCAAATACAAAGCCA
>NZUQ01000094.1 GCA_002697225.1 Candidatus Poribacteria bacterium | reverse complement strand
TTGGCCTGCTCAAGTTGTCCCACTTGATGATGTTGAATCGCCTGTTCAAATAACCTACTAATGTCAAATTGAGAGTTTTGCAAATTATTATCCGAATTCATAGACTAATAGGGATTAAAGTTAGCGCGAGATCTTCTAGTATGTAAGACTTAACTATCTATGATCTTGGCGATGTGATCAATCTCATGAGATAATAAAGCATTCTTATTTAAAATAAGCTTAGTATGTTTGGTTAACTTGTTATTTATATTAGGATAAGTTATCCAAGGTTCAAGCATAAATTGGCCTTGCAGAGAAAATGGTCGGTTGAATCCTTCCTCATTAAGAATATAGTTTTCGCTACGGGTGTTGTTTCCGTAAATTGAAACTATATTTGGCACACAAAGCAAGCCAGCAAAATGGCTGAAACCTGTGTCTCCCCCAACAAATGACTTTGCTCGGCCAATTATGTAAATAATATCGTAGAGATTTGGGGTTACAATTGTTGATACATGTTTATGTTCAATCTTATCTGGATGATTTGTTATGATAACCAAACGTTCATTATATTCATCAAAAAGCCTTTGTATTAAATCGTTAGCAAACTTCACATCCATATTCCGAGCAATATTATAATTGGCGTCGAATAATGGAGAAAAAACGATGTAATTTCCCCAATCTAATTCCGGACCTGTATAAATCTCATCTGCCAAGTTGAGTCTTGGGATAACTTGTCCACCGTAGCTTTTAACATAATATGGAGCAACAACCCATAGAATTCCAGGATCGTAAATTTCAATATCACTATTTTCCTCATGCAAGAATACATCTATAGTATCTTGAAAAAGAATCTCTGCTCGCATGTTCTTATGGATATCATCCATAAGTTGAAATGAGATATGTTTGTGTTCAATAACTCTTTTGTACTGTGCACAAATCATGGTAGCAGCCAGATCTCCAATTTTAATGGGACGGTCTATTATTCTGTTGCCTTTTTGTATGAATTGGTGATGTTTAATGAGAATTTGATGTTTTTTCATTGCCTTTTAAGATGCTACAGGAAAAACCAGGAATACTAATCATATGTGCTCAACTCTGAGAATATCGCGTCAGTGCCAATCTTAGCTGCTCAAAAACAGGACTCCAATCTCCTGTCTCCTTTTGACGGAAGAGTGTCATAGAAGGATACCATGGCGAGTCTGAACGATCAAGCATCCACCGCCAATCAGGGACAAATGGTAGCAACGTCCAGACAGGTTTACCAAGCGCTCCTGCTAAGTGAGTTACTGCAGTATCAACACTGATAACCAAATCCAGTTGAAGTATGGCTGATGCTGTGTGGTGGAAATCGGTAAATTGCTTTCCTAGGTCCTTGATAGTGTGATGGTATCCATGCTGCTTTATATCTTCCCTGCGTTCTCCTACTTGTAGACTGAAAAACTCACAGTTTCTTATGTCTAATAGGCATTTAAACCATTTAAGATCAATAGATCTATTATTATCATTGGCATGCGTTGGTCTACCTGCCCAGACAATTCCGATTTTAAGATCATGGCTATCACCTAAATGGAACACAGAATCTGCTTCTGGATTTAGATAAAGGTACGGTATTCTGGCGGGAATGGTATCGAGGGTAGTATTGAACATGTAAGGCAAACTAAGTAGAGGTACATGGACATCAGAATCAGGGATATCTTCCCCTTTGGTTACTAATGTGTCGATACGATTTATGCTTTTGAAAAGTGTTTTTAATTCAGGTTGACAGACAACGATAATAATTGTGTTCGCATCGGGTAGCAGATCAATATAGCGTACAAATTGAATAGTATCCCCAAACCCCTGTTCCGCATAGATTAATATTGATTTGCCATTCAAGGGTGTTCCATCCCATAGCGGCCGTTTGAAATCGCGTTTTCGAGACCTTCGCCACTCGAATTCTTTCCAACCAGCAGTCAACTGTCCTTGCAATAGGAATGTTATAGCTAAATTGATATGAGCCTCTTCATAATCAGGCTGGATTTGAATAGCTTTCTGATGCACCTGAATCGATTCCTTTAATCGTACTTGTTCTCTTAAGACTACTCCCAGGTTAATATGAGCCTCAACATAGTCAGGCTGGATTTGAATAGCTTTCTGATACGCTTGAGCTGATTCTTTTACCTTTCTCTGTTCCTGAAAAAAAACGCCTATATTGTAGTATCCTTCTACAAATTGAGGATTGATCTTCAATGCTTGCTGATAAGCGTGAACAGATTCATCCAACCGATCCATTTCTTTCAACACATTGCCCAAGTTATTGTGTGCTTCAGCATACTGGGGATTAATCTCAAGTGCTTGTTGATAGGCTTGAACAGATCGATCCAATTCTCCCATCTCTTTCAATGTCACACCCAGATTGTTGTGTATCTCAGCATCCTCAGGTGCAACTTCAAGTGCTTGTTGATAGGCTTGAACAGATCGATCCAATTCTCCCATCTCTTTCAATGTCACACCCAGATTGTTGTGTATCTCAGCATCGTCAGGTGCAATCTCAAGTGCTTGCTGATAGGCCTGAACAGATCGATCCAATTCTCCTATCTCTTTCAACACATTACCCAAATTATTTAAAAAGACGGGTTGTTCTGGAGAAATCAGAACTGCTTGCTGGATATGTTCAATTGCCTTCACATAGTTGCCGTATTGATACTCCACCAATCCAAGCAAATGTGAGGAATCTGCATGTTGTGGGTTTGTGTCCAGAATTTCTTGATATTTTCTCTTGGCCTGCTCAAGTTGTCCCACTTGATGATGTTGAATCGCCTGTTCAAATAACCTACTAATGTCAAATTGAGAGTTTTGCAAATTATTATTCGAATTCATATGGCTAATAGGGATTAAATTTAACGTAACATTTAAAACTATACTGAAACTTAACACCTATCGTTGAGAATACTGTGTAAGTGTAAGTCGAATTTCTTGGAAAACGCTGTGCCAGCCTCCTCTCTTCCTTTGTCGAAAGAGTGTCATAGAAGGATACCACGGCGAGTCCGAACGATTAAGCATCCATCGCCAGTCTGGTATAAAAGGTAATAATGTCCAGACAGGTTTGCCGAGCGCTCCTGCTAAGTGAGCTACTGCAGTATCAACACTAATAACCAGATCCAATTGGAGTATGACGGACGCTGTATGATGGAAATTAGTAAACTGTTTTCCTAGGTCTTTGATAATTCGTGAGTATCCACATTGCTTTATATCCCGATGGTGTTCTCCTACTTGCAAACTGAAAAACTCACATCCCTTTATATCCAATAAACACTTGAAGTTGTTAAGGCTAATAGACCTATTACGATCATTAATATGTGTTGGACTACCTGNCCAGNCAATGCCAACTTTGAGATCCCTTTCATCATCTGAAAGGAACGAAAAGTCGGGATTTTTATCTGGGTAAAGATATGGTATTTTGGCAGGTATCGTTTCGAGAACGGTACCAAAAATATGAGGTAAACTGACAATAGGAGCATGGAAATCGAAATTGGGTATATCTTCGCCTTTAGTNACCAATGTGTCAATGCGCTCTATACTTTTAAGGAGTGATTTCAGNTCAGGTTGACAGGCAACAATAATGGTCGCGGTGTCAGGGAATAAGTCGATATAGCGAGCAAACTGTATGCTATCTCCAAACCCCTGTTCCGCATAGATCANTATCGATTTNCTGCTCAAAGAAGTTCCATCCCATAGAGGTCGTTTGAAATTGCGTTTTTGAGATTTCAAGCTTGAATCCCACCTCCACTCATATTTTTCCCATCCTTCAACAAACTGACCTTGTAATAACAGCAACATTGCCAGGTTAAAATGGGCGTCAGCGTAGTCAGGTTGGATTTGAACAGCTTTCTGTAAAGCTTGAGTTGATTCCTTTAATTTCCCTTGTTCTCGCAGCGAATTCCCCAAGTTGAAATATGCCTCAGCGTAGCCAGGTTGGATTTGAACAGCTTTCTGTAAAGCTTGAGTTGATTTCTCTAATTTCCCTTGTTCTCGCAGCGAATTCCCCAAGTTGAAATATGCCTCAGCGTAGCCAGGTTGGATTTGAATGGCTTTCTGATAAGCTTGAACTGATTTCTCTAATTTCCCTTGCTTCTGAAAAGCGTTTCCTAGATTGTAATACGCGTCAGCATAGTCAGGTTGGATTTGAATGGCTTTCTGATAAGCTTGAGCTGATTNCTCTAATTTNCCTTGNTTCTGAAAAGCNTTCCCCAGATTNGTNAAAAATAAGGGTTTAGTTGAATCTATCTGTATGGCTTGAGTGATTAAGTTAATAGCAATATCNTATTGCTCTGATTGGTATACACTNACACCAAGAAGGTGCAGNGCATCAGCATTTTGNGGATCAATGCCCAACACATGNTGATAAACATATTTAGCATAATCAAGNTTACCTTCACGATGATACCTGAGTGCCAATTTTAGAATGGGAATTATATCCTGGGTTGGGTTCATTATTGCCGACTGNTGATTCCTTCAAAATGTGTTTTAATATGGGAAATTTTGTNATTTAAGAACTGTGAAACAAAACGCCTAATTCTGGGAATATCGTGTCAGTGCCAATTTTAGTTGCTCAAAAACAGGAGTCCAATTTCCAATTTCCTTTTGGCGAAAAAGTGTCATAGAAGGATACCACGGCGAATCCGAACGATTAAGCATCCATCGCCAGTCTGGCATGAAAGGTAACAATGTCCAGACANGTTTGCCGAGCGCNCCTGCTAAGTGAGCTACNGCAGTATCAACACTGATAACCAGNTCCAGTTGAAGTATGGCTAATGCTGTATGATGGAAATNAGTAAACTGTTTTCCTAGATCTTTGATAATATGGTAGTATCCACACTGCTTTATATCCTCGCNGTGTTCTCCTACTTGTAGACTGAAAAACTCACAGTCTCCTATATCTAATAAGCATCCAAATTGTTTAAGGTCTACGGATCTATTATGATCATTAATGTGTTCGGGATTACCCGCCCAAGCGATACCNATTTTGAACTTGTGGTTGTTATTTGATAGAAGGATAGAATTTGTTTTCGTATCCGGATAGAGATATGGGATTTTAACTGGGATATTTTTGAGAGTTGTCCCAAAAATATGTGGCAGACTAAGAAGAGGCACATGGACATCAAANCTGTGTATTTTTTCTCCTTTGGTCATTAATTTATCAATACGACCTATACTTTTGAAAAGTGTTTTTAATTCAGCTTCACACTCGACAATTACAGTTGTATCCAAGTCACACACAAGGTCAACATAACGGACAAATTGGATAGCGTCTCCGAATCCCTGTTCAGTGTGTACCAATATCGTTTTACCTTTTAAAGAAGTTCCATCCCACAATAATTGTTTAAAGTCTCGTTTTTGGGATTTTTGAATTGAATCCCATCGCCACTCATACTTTTCCCAACCTGCTTTTAACCTCCCCTGCAACAGAAGTGTGATTGCCTGATTGAAATGTGCATCGGCAAAATTGGGGTTAAGAGATAAGGCTTTTTCAAAATGTTGAGTTGCTTCCTCTAGTTTATTTTTTTCAACTAGTGCCGCTCCCAAGTTGCTGTATGCTCTTACGTGTTTCGGATTAGTCTCAATAGCTTTCTCGAATGCAACAATTGCAGCATCTAACTGATTTTTCTTTTTTAGAACACTACCTAAATTATTGTGCCCCTCCGCAAGATCAGGANAGGAATCTAAGGCCATATGATATGANTTAATTGCTTGATCTAAGTTTCCCTGTTCTTGAAAAATGTCGCCGATCTTACAGTGCGCCTCAGCATGTTTGGGATTTAAGACAATTGCTTTTTGATACGCTTTAAATGCTCGAGAAGGTTCCCCTTTTTCTCCAAATAGGTTACCTAGTANATAATGAGTACTGGCCACATTTGAGTTGAGAGAAATTGACTTTTGAAAGAGATTTATTGCTTGATCCAATTTATTTTTGAGATAAAAAAGTTCTCCCAGATTATTATATGCTTCGGTGTATTTTGGATTGATCTTGATTGCTTGCTGATAAGAATTTATTGCTTGGTCCAATTTATTTTGTTTTTGAAAAGNNTGNCCTAGATGTCGGAAAAATATTGGATTNTTGGGGNTTATGCCGATAGCTTTCNTAATCAGATTGGTGGCNATATCGTAGTCTTGNTTTTGNTAAGCGATAAGCCCCAAAAAGTGCAAAGCGTCTGGGTTCTCTGGTGAAAGTCTCAAGATTTCTTTATAGGCAAGTTCAGCTTGATCGATATGACCAACCTGATGATGTGCGAGCGCTTGTTTCAACATAACAGAGATGTTTTCTTTTATCTTCACGAGAAAGTACCAATCTACCAATCAACATAAAAAAANGAAACAGACAATNTGAAGTCTTAAATTGATGGGAATGTTGTAATTAAATGTATCCAATAAAAAAACAAAATCCACTTACAACCCAAGTGGGTCTCGGAAGAACCCTCAAACTGAATAGGAGGTGAATTCTTGTTGATTGGAAAAATTCTGTTAGTATCACTTGTCAGAATGGAATCATTCCAGCCGTAGTGTATCGCTCNATCAGGTCGNAAATTCTTATTGGTTTCAATGTAAATGTATAAGAAGTTTCTGCCTTACAGANAATGGATAGCTCTCCAACATAGTGAGTGTAAGGCTGAACGAAGTGNAAATGAGTTTGATCCATCAGTCATTTTTTGGTCTTAAGATAAAAAAAGACCAATTGTNAAAACATTATGAGGCAATAAATTTAGTCAAGGGTACTTANTAGTAGCTAGGATGTTGCTAAACATCAGTGTTAATTTTATCAGAAAGCAGCCTGAATTCATATTTATTTAAATTGACAGTTGTGATACGTCTTGCTATGATTGGCATTTAGGATGAAGCAGCGAAGCCAAGACCATACAGTGGCAGATTCTTGTGTTCCGATCAGTCCAATTCTTAGAAGGAAGGGGCAATTTATTTGCAATGTATTTTGACTTTTTGTTATTCTTTCTGNAGGACTTATTAAGTCTTTAGTTATTAATTAAGGATTGTTGGAATGTGGTTAAAGAATCTCTTCTCAAAAAATAAAGACGCCGAAAATCTATCTGCTGCACCAAAGAAGACAATCAAAGCTAAGCCTTATGAGCATTACAGGTCGATTGCTGAGTTTCCGGATGAAATTGTTCTTAAAAAAAGAAAGCCAAAAGTGATGGCAATTATTGATGAGGATAATTGCACCGGTTGTCAAGTATGTATACCGTTTTGTCCTGTTGATTGCATTGAGCCAGTACCACATGAAAAGTATAATATCGTTATACCTCCAGTGCAGGTTCGATATAATGAGTGTATTGGTTGTTCGATCTGTGCTCGTGTGTGCACCAAGTTGACGTGGGATGCTATTCGAATGGTTCCACTAGAGGAATTTGAGGAAAGATTCCCCGAAGTTGNGATAACNAATACATTTACTCCTGAGGTTCAAGAGGCTGCAGATTAGTATTTTCTGTTGTGGAATCTAAATAATGTGGTGGTTTATGTATGCCTGTTATCTTTTAACGGGCATTTCTTTTTGTCTGGTAGGACTAACAGGAATTCAAGGTTATTGGGATTTTAGTGTTTTAGGTGTAACACACCAANCGTTCGCACTTGTTGCCGCTATGGTGTACTTGCTNACCGAAACTTTGATCATCTTTTTCTTTGTTGGAACTGGTAGTAGTATCAAGGAATTCTCTCAAATGCACCATCTTGATCCAGAATATCATCAGAGATCTGTTGGTATTAAGCGAGTAATTTACCCACCCACGCTTCTGAATATTTTACTATTAATGGTCGTCTTTGTTATTGGTGGTGCCGTACATACTCGCATGATTCACCCTTGGTTTCATGGCGGGCTATTTCTAGTTACAATTGTCCACTTTGTCAAAACGATTGGCATTCAACACCGCTCTTTCAAAGAAAACACGATGATTTTTATTGAGCTTAGTAAGCTCGACCTGAATAAATAGCTCATTCGGAATGTTGTTCTATTTGGCGAAAGTAATTCAAGCGACGGGACTTATTGCGGTAGGGGTCGGTTTTGTAACAGAGTTTCCTAAGTTAATGGATCCAAGACTTGGTGGAATAGGGTTGTTAATTTTTTTGATGGGTTGGATGACGGAGCGTTTCCTGGCTAGATCGTGAGAAAAATCTTAAAATTTGATTCGGGCAAAAAAGGATTTGAGCGTGCGGCATATACTCTTGTCGGCGGCGCAATGATTATGATTGTCTTTGGTGTTTATTTTTTATGGTGTTTGTTTAAATAGGTTTGTATAAGACTCTTATTCTATTAACTAAATAATGGAAATTCGAAATGAAACAGCAAAAACCGTTTCATGTAATGACCAAGCCGATTGGAGCAATCTGTAACCTAGATTGTGAGTATTGCTATTATTTGGAGAAAGAGGATCTTTATCCTGAGACGAAGTCGTTTCGGATGAAAGAATCGACGCTAGAAAATTATATTCGTCAGTATATCGAGACACAATCAACATTCCCAGAAGTGACTTTTGCCTGGCAGGGAGGGGAACCGACTCTGATGGGAATAGAGTTCTTTCGAAAAGCTGTAGAATTGCAGGACAAATATCGGCCTTCGGGAATGACTATCCGAAATTCGCTTCAAACGAATGGTACAATCATCAATGATGAATGGGCAACCTTTTTTAAACAGAACAATTTTTTAATCGGAATTAGCATTGATGGGCCATCAAAGTTGCATGATCATTATCGTTTCGGCAAAAAAGGCGAACCCTCTTCTGCTGATGTCATCAGGGGCTTAAAACTGTTTCAAAAACATCAGGTCGATTACAATATTCTCTGTGTTGTAAACAATTACAATGGCGATTATCCCGTTCAAATCTACAATTACTTTAAAGGTCTTGGTGCCCAGTTCATACAATTTATTCCAATTGTCGAACATTTCGGAGATGGTTCAGAAGTATCTCCTAGATCTATTAACTCTAAGCAGTATGGTCGTTTTTTGTGTGCTGTATTTGATGAATGGGTCAAAGCGGATATCGGTAAGATTTTCATCCAGATCTTTGATGTTTCTTTAGAAGCGTGGCTTGGGTTCAAACCAAGCTTATGCATATTTAACGAAACATGTGGGGACGCAATGGCAATGGAACATAATGGGGATGTATATGCGTGCGACCATTATGTCACACCGGAATATCTGGTTGGGAATATTGGGGAAACACCGATTACCGATATCATCGATCTACCGTTCCAACGTAAATTTGGTGAAGATAAGAAAGATACTCTACCTCCTTATTGCCTTGATTGTGAGGTCCGTTTTGTTTGTAATGGGGGGTGTCCCAAAAATCGATTTATCGATACACCTGATGGTGATCCCGGGTTGAATTACCTCTGTGGAGGGTACAAGATGTTTTTTAACCATATTGACACTCCAATGAAGCTAATGGCAGTGGCTCTTGAGAATGGGCAGACTGCAGATTCGATTATACCCATCATGCAACAACAAAAAACACGGAATGTTAGATCCCGCCCAAAACCGAAACGCAAAAAGGGCAGATCTGCGTAGATCCTAAACTTTAATTATAATCTATTTCTGTAAGCCTTCTCGTATCAACGATGAGGGCTTTTTTTATTTGGGAATTAAATTGACCTTGGAACACTAGATTAAATTTCACTTCTGCGAGCATAATATGGCACAAGTTCAATGATTCTACGATCTAATTCACCTCATCATCGTACCAATATGATCAGACCACGAACTATATTTCTCATTACAGTGCTGGTGCCACTTAATTGCTGGTGGGTAGTAGCTTCAATATTGCGTCGGAATGCCAGCCCAACACAAATTTCCTTGTTTTTTAATGCTATCTTCACCATTCTTGTTTTATTGATTCTTAATGCCATCCTGAATAAAACTAGGAACCAAATTGGCAAAGACATGATATTAAACCGTATTGAATTATTGACGGTTTATACTTGCGTATCGATCGGGTCGGGAATTGCAGGTGTTGATCGGATTCTGGTGCTTACCCCTTTAATTGGACATGCACATTGGTTTGCAACCCCGGAAAACGACTGGATAGGTCTTTTTCACCGTTATATTCCTGATTGGCTCACGGTCAGTGAAAAACGTGTAATGGAGGGCTACTATCAGGGGTTTTCATCGATTTATCATCCTATCAATTTCAGCGTTTGGGTTCCCATTGTTTTTTGGTGGTGTGCTTTCATCCTAGCACTACATCTCGTTATGCTATGTATTAGTGTCATCCTTAGAAAGCAGTGGGTTGAGTCTGAACGTCTCAGTTATCCTATCATCCAACTTCCGCTTGAAATGACATACCCCAAGGGAAGATTCTTTAAATCACCATGGATGTGGGTTGGATTGATGGTTGGTGCCTCAATAGATATTGTCAACGGATTGAATTTCCTTTTTCCTTCAGTTCCTAGTCTAGGCGGGAAACTATACGACCTACGTCGCATTTTTACTGATCCTCCTTGGAACGCAATTGGTTGGAGTCCAATGGCTATCTTTCCCTTTGGAGTTGGCCTGTCATTTTTCATTCCGCTTGATCTTTCCTTTTCTTGCTGGGCTTTTTGGTTAATTTGGCGACTAGAAAGGTTAATAGGTTCAGTCATGGGATGGCGCGCGTTAGTGCGATTCCCATATGAAGCAGAACAATCGCATGGTGCATACCTAGGGCTTTGCATCTTCGCTCTTTGGATGAGCCGCAGGCACTTAAGATATGCCGTAAACTGTCTGTTTCAATCTCTACAAGATGATCAGAAAGATTCAGTTTCTTATCGTACCGCCTTTCTTGGTATCATCATCGGTTTAACTTTTATGATGTTTTTCTGTCTCAAGATTGGGATGTCTTCATGGATGATTATTCTGTTTTTTGCCATTTGGCTTGCCATTTCTATCGCCATCACTCGCCTTCGTGCCGAACTGGGTTCGCCAGTTCACGACCTACACTTTATTGGCCCNGATGAAATTTTGCCACGTATGCTCGGTGTGCGCCGCGTTGGCGCGGCGAATTTAACTGGTTTCGCTTACCTTTATTTCTTGAATCGAGCACATCGGTCGCACGCAATGCCACATCAACTTGAAGGTTTCAAACTTGCCAACGTGGCAAATATTCCCTTGTCGCGATTTTTCCTGTTGATGATTTTTGCTTCCGGCCTAGGTGCACTCTCATCGTTCTGGGCTTTTCTAGCCATCAGCTACTCGGAAGGCGGGAGGCCGGTATTTGCCAACGAGTCTTTCGGCCGGTTGGAACGCTGGTTGAGTTTTGCCACTCCACCTGATATTCCAGCGATGGTTTTTGTTGGAATTGGTTTCTGGATTACCATATTGCTCTCAGCCATAAGGATGAACTTCCTCTGGTGGAATTTGCACCCTGTGGGTTATGCTATCTCTGGAAGCTGGGCTATTAATCCAATGATCGGATCAATCTTTGTCGGTTGGTTCCTAAAATGGATCATCCTCAAGTATGGCGGCCGAAAATGGCACCGTGGGGCTATCCCTTTTTTCTTGGGTATTGTGCTGGGCGAATTCATTATTGGCACATTTTGGAGCCTGCTCGGTATTCTTTCAGCGCAACCGATGTACCGTTTCTTGTTCTAGCCGAATTTACTTCGATTCGGTGATTATCAGAAATTGATTCGCCATAACATTTTCCAGAGTTTGAATAATTTTGCTAGGCCAATTAACTTGAACAAAATCTATCCTGTCTTTCTTTCCCAAACCGAACAGAAGCCTTTTATCGCTTCCTGATGCGTAGCAGGAGCCGCTTTTGACTTCCTTCATTTGCTTTACGCCATCACATGATATCTGAACACGAGCTTGAATTCCGTCCCGATTACTTTGTTTCCCTATCAGCTTGATCTGAATCCAATTGTTGTTATTCCCTTCTTCATTGCGGAGCAAAATTGCTTCTTGGTTAGAGTTAACAACGAAAATATCAACATCCCCATCGTTGTCATAATCACCGGTTACTGTTGCACGCCCAACGTATCTTTCAGAGAAGTAACTATCGGGGAATAACGATGAAATGTCTGTGAACGTACCATTTCCGTTGTTTCGATATAGTTGATCGCTTTGTGCGTATGTCTTAGTAGCTTCCAACGATTCAATGATATCTTGGAAGTGCCCGTTAGCAACGAATATGTCCAAATCCCCATCGTTGTCATAGTCTAGGAAAGATGGACTGAACCCTACTAAAAGGTGAGTGGGTTCGCCAAGACCTGCTGCCACAGTTTCATCAGTGAAAGTCCCATCGCCATTATTTTGGTAGAGTGTGTTAATCTCCGTACACACGATAAACAGATCCAACCACCCATCGTTATTATAGTCGCCACAATCAACACCCATTGAACTTTTCGCCATCCCATTTTCATCATAAGCCGCACCTGCCAGTAAAGCCACATCAGTGAAAGTTCCATTTCCGTTGTTGTGATACAAAAAATCACGGCATGTATCATTAGTAATGTAGATATCAGGGAAACTATCGTTGTCAAAATCAGCTACGATACCTCCCATTCCTTTACCTTCAACAGGATTAGAGAGTCCTGCTTCTCCAGTAATATCAGTAAACGTACCATCGTTATTGTTCCGATAGAGTATATCTGTAGTCCCTTTGAAAAGGCGAGGCGTAGAGTAGCCTATCAAACCATCATAGACCGAAGGAACATCAGAAAAATCATATTCGAGATAATTGATAACAGTAATATCCAAATCCCGATCATTATCAAAGTCTAAAAATGCACAGGAAATACCCCACAGACTATTTCCGACACCAGCTTGATCTGTAACATCCGAGAACGTGCCATCATTATTGTTAGAGTAAAGGACATTGGGTCCAAAGTTAACCAGGTACAGATCTTGATCCCCATCATTATCATAATCGGCAGCAGCAGTCCCCATACCAAACCCCATATGGCCAACACCAGCGATTTTCGTCACATCGGTGAAAGTGCCATCATTGTTGTTTCGGTAAAGTACGTTTGAAGGCGATTTCTCTTTTGAGGTTCCTGGCATATATCCGGTATTAACGACGTAAATATCGATATTACCATCGTTATCATAATCAAAAAACACCGCTCCCGCCCCCATTGTCTCGAGATAATACTTTCTGTCGCTGGCGCCCGATGTGTGTTTGAAGTCAATCTTTGATTCATCTGTTACATCGGTAAACGGAACAGGAGTGCCCTGCAAAAAAAAGGTTAAGTGAAATAGCAACAAGACCAGAATATTAGATAAAAATTTATTCTTTAAGTGCTTCAAATCCATGTAAATCCCAATTGTTATATGATATAATTGCGCTCAGGAATTGTATTTCCGTTGGATTATTCTAAATTCAGAATAACCATATTCTATCATTGCAGCGTCCAGTATAAAACACTTAAAGGAGTCATTATGACGAAGCATATTGCTTTTTGCGTGGTAATGGTGTTTGTTTTTGGCACGATAATGACGTTTTCGGCTGATGTACCTAAGGATTTAATGATTTATCTTCCTTTTGATGAGAAAAGTGGAACAACGGCCAAAGATCTGTCGAATAGTAAGTATGTAGGTAAACTAAAAGATGGCGCTAAGTTTGTAGGTGGAAAAGTTAATAATGCTGTGGAGATGGTGGGTGGAAAATCTGTTGTCACGGTAGAGGATTTCAACTTGGCACCATTGAAGGGAACCAATCAAATTACTATTGGTGCTTGGTTTAAAGTAATCAAACATAATCAATGGGATGGTGTGGTCTCTATCGAGGCTGAAGGAGGAGACTGTTGTGAATTTCGTCTCATGCTGAATCAAGACGCTGCGCCTAAACCCTTTTGGAATATGGGGCATCACAAGGATCGAACCGGTAAATTTGTGTTTGCTATGAACCGTTGGTACCACTATGCCATGACTTATGATGGCAAAAAAGCTCGTATCTATGTCGATGGTAAAGAAACAGAAAGTTCAGATGAAAATGTGAAGTTGCCAACAGGAAAAGGCCTTTTTATGGTTGGGGCTGGGGAAAAGCCGGGAACCTGGGCCATGGAAAGTGGTATCATCGACGAAGTTTTTGTCTCTAATCGACAGTTGAAAGCAGATGAAATTGGAAAAATTATGAAGGAAGGGCTACTAACTACAGCTGTGGCTCCCAAGGATAAATTGACCACTATGTGGAGTGACATAAAACGTTGGCGCTAGTTCCTCCAATTCAATTTTTTTTAAACCTAATACAAGGAAAAATCATGAAGAATATTGTTTTAGCTGTAATTACTGTCAGTCTTGTGTTTGGGTTGGGTATAACCATATCGGCCCAAAAAGCGCCTAAAGGATTGATGATTTACCTCCCTTTTGATGAAGGGAAAGGAGATACTTCTAAAGATTTGTCTGGAAACGGATATAAAGCCGAGCTTCTGAATGGGGCTAAGTTTTCTAAGAAAGGGGCCCCAAATTATGGATCAGGCGCAGAAATGGTGGGTGGCAGTTCTGTGGCCACGGTAGAAGAGTTCGACCTTAAACCGGTAAAGAGCACCAATGAAATCACCATTGGCGCTTGGTTTAATGTGGTAGAACACAACCAGTGGGATGGAATTGTTTCTATCGAAATGCCTATCGCTGGCTGTTGTGAATACCGTTTGATGTTGAATCAAGACAACCCGCCTAAAACCTTTTGGAACATGGGACAACATCAGGATCGCACTGGTACCTTCAAGTTTGAGTTAGAGAAATGGTATCATTATGCCATGACCTATGATGGGAAGAATGCGTCCATTTACGTAAATGGAAAAAAGGTCGATGAGTCCGCCGAAGGTATTAAACTTCCGGCTGAGCCACCAGGTCTTTTGATGGTTGGAGCTGGGGAAAAGCCGGGTACCTGGGCCATGGAAAGCGGTGTTATTGATGAAGTTTTTGTCGTCAATCGTGAATTACAGTCCGATGAACTCAAAGATATAATGAATAAAGGCGTCATCATGGCTGTTGATCCCAAAAAGAAGCTAGCAATAAC
>NZUQ01000093.1 GCA_002697225.1 Candidatus Poribacteria bacterium | reverse complement strand
CCAAAGTTAAATCTTCCAAAAATTCGCCACTGATCATGATAAAGGCGGCGATGGAAGCTGCCAGGTGTTCTCCTGCAATGGCTGAAGCAAACAAGGCAATGACGACCAAAAGGCCCGCCGTAATCTGCTTCTTTTCGATGGTTGATACCAAAGTCGTATAGGTAATAAAACCACCACCTAATAACATGGGGATGATTGCAAGATCAAAATGATCTAACAGGCCTGATATTCCTTGGATAGCTGACAGAATAATAAGGAACAGTAAGCTGGTAGGAAAGAAGAATCTTCTGTACCTCCCCATTCTGTTTGTGTTAGTGGAATCTGGGTTTGTCAAGACGCCGTGGTCACCTTCATGCATTATATACTTTTCCTTGCTTAATTGGATGGGAGGAACCATTTCCACAGAATAAAAGCAACAATGATAGCTGCTGTTATGATGCCAGCTGAAACCTTGGTGGTAAAGCTTAACACATGATCGTGGTCGTGGTCATGATCGTGGTCGTGGTGCTTTTTCTTGACTCTGTCTAAAATTCCATGTCCGCCTTCATGCATTTTTCTTTAACCTTCTCAATTATGTTTAGCGAATAAACTTGGCCAAAGCATCTTTAAATTTATCGAGCGGCTCTTTCTGATCATGTTCTCGGATTGCCTCAACGATGCAGTGTTCCAGATGTTCTTCCAGAATAACTTTTCCAGTTTTCTGTAAGGCAGACTGTACAGCCGCAATTTGGATTAAGATCTCCGAGCAATCCCGTTCAGACAGAACCATCTATTTGATGCTTGGAACGTGCCCTTCGATTTTTGAGAGCCGATTGGTGATTTGTTTTGTGTTGGTATGGCTATGAGAACCAATTATCATCCTAACCCCCCGCTAGGGTGATGTCAAGTGTTAATTACAATGAGTAAACTGCCAGATTATGTGGAATCATTTTGGTTGGTAAGGGAAACAACTGTCTTAAGGTTCTAGTATAACTTTCCCCGCTTGCCCATGAGCAAATTTACTGAAAGCTGTCTGAGCTTCAAGGAGTGGGAAATGGTCCGTAATTATTTGGTTAATTGGTAATTCACACCGATATAGATCAATCATAGAAGGGTATTCTGAGTAATGATAGAACCAGCTTCCCATCAAAGTAATATCTCGGCGAATCAAATCACCACTGAGGTTGATCGGTACGTCTCCCTGCTCACCAATAGCCATGACTGTTCCGGCCTTCCCCACCAGTTTCAGCGCTAACTTGAGTGTCTCAGGACGTCCAACAGCTTCAATGCACTTATTTGCTAGCATCCCTTGGGTAATTTCTGATATTGCTTCTAGGGGATCGATTTCTTGTGAGTTGATAGTGTGTATTATTCCAAACTTTTTCGCTAAAGAGAGGCGATACGGATTAATGTCGATAATAACGACCTCCGCACCAAAAAAAGATTGAATCATTGCGTTACCAAGACCAATTGGGCCTGCACCGATAATACAAACAATATCTCCTTTATTGGTGTTTAGCCGTTGGCTAACATGGTATGGAACACCCAAACCGTCTCCGGTTAGAAGAACTCCAACATCAAAAGGGATATCCTTCGGTAATTTGAGGCAGGTATGTTCTGGTACCGAAATTCGTTCTGCGTGTGTTCCGGGACAAGTTGACCGATCATCGCAAAAGGTATATTTCCCGACATTACACCATCGGCAATCTCCACAACCCCAAACAGCATGAACGCCAAGATGATCTCCAACTTTGAACCGTGTTGAATTTCCGGCATCGATAACAATCCCTGCCATTTCATGCCCACCGTTGAATGGTTGAGAAGTATGATTCCGGTAGCCGTGCATTTCGCTGCCACAGATTCCTGAGGCTTTGATCTGAATTAAAATTTCACCTTGGTTTTGTATCGGTTCCGGATAATCTTTGACCGCAACTTTTTCATTCCCCAACATTTGAACACCAAGCATAATTTTTCCTTCAGTTATGAATCATTTCATAAAGCTGCGTCTAGTTTAATTTATTCTCACTAATTAATTTTGATCTTGATATTATTATTTAAAATTAGAAGGTATGTTTGGTGGAGGTGATCCAACAGCCATTTCACCATGAATGAGTAACGGTTCAGCATTACCCCACAACCGCGTCTGATCGCGACTTAAAAGCGGTTCGGCTGAATACTGTGCAAGATATGCTCGACGTAGATTACTAGTATGGTTAGTACCGCTAGAATGAAAATTGATGCTGGTAAACACGGCAATGCTACCAGCAGGGACAATAACTGGCACCCCGGGATCCTGTCCGAAGTAACCTATCAGATCATTTGTACCTTCATCACGGATATGTTGCACCCATGATCGAATACCAACACGAGAAAAAGGCATCACATGCACAGTTCCGTTTTCTTCTGACATATCATCTAATGCACACCAGCACGTCAAGTAGGGGCGATGATCAGGATAACCAATATAACCTGAGTCTTGATGCCAGCTAAACGCCATTCCTTCCTTTGCGCCTTTTACTACGTACTGTTCCCAAAAAAGGTATACATTTTCGCCTAGCGTGGCACGACAGATCTCAGCCATCATTTCACTAAATAAAAATTGACGGAGTTTCGGTTGTTGTCGGAAGCAATTCGAGACGAAATATCGTTTGTTACGATGGTTAATTCCCATTACATTAGTATCTTGCCGATCCATTTCAACATCTATTTGATCGATAAATCTTTGACATTGATTACGAAGCAGGTTCAAAAATTGATCAGGGATAACGTTTTCCAGGACAAAATATCCGTCTGTCTTAAACTGTAGCTTCTGCTGATCGGAAATCTGGATAGTGGGTTTCATTTTCCTCCTATTTAGTGATGTCTAAGTTTTATCTGTGCTGATGAGCAAGTTTAATATATAGGTTTTTCTAAGTTAGTCATCTGTTAATTGTTGCAAGTTTCTATTGTAGACGTATCAAAGCCGAATTAGCTGAATATTAACTATAATCTATCTAAATTCAGGGGATATATTGAGTACAATCAAATATTATATCCTACTTACTCTTATGAGTCCATATGGCCAGTGGATGTAATCAGGGACCTAACCAAAAAATTGGAATATGCGTTTTTATTATCCTGATTTTGTTTATTATCTCCATCGTTGACATGCCGAGTTCTCCATGTTAGAATCTGAAATCCAATCTGCTATAGAATGACGAGAATCGGAAGCAACGACATTTGGAGAATCAACGGAAGATGGAAGAACGTGAGTCTGCGAAAGAGGAGGTATATAACATGAATTGGGATAAAGGTTTTATTCAGTCTCTGAAAGAGGTAGCGTATCCGCCGAAATTGTATCATTACAATAAAATTTCAAAATCAATTGAAGGTGGATTCGGTAATGTTACTGATACTGATCTACAGTTCTTCCACGATCATGGATATTTAGTAGTTCACGATGCCTTCGATCAGAGCGATATAGAGTTAGCACAACAATCTATTTATGATTTAATTGATGGTAAGTATCCGGATTTCAAGGGAGTACAAATTGAACCCAAGTTACATAAGTATCTCGCAGAACTGTCGGGATTAGAAAAGCGTAAGGCTGCTCGAAAGATTCATGGGTTTGTTGATTGCGATTCTCACCTAAACTCTATGTTTTATAATCAAGATCTTTTGCAAGTGTTAGCCCGTTTTATGGATGATGAACCACTTCATTTGCAGGACATGGCTTTGCTAAAACCGAGTGATTTTGGCTCCGAGAAACCGTGGCATCAAGACTGTGCTTATTTCAACTATCCTTTGGGAACAACAGTGATTGGTGTTTGGATTGCCCTTGATCAAGCCACGTCTGAAAATGGATGTATGCACATTGTTCCTGGTTCACATAAAGAACCGATGATACACTTCAAGAGGAGAGATTGGCAGATCTGTGATACTGACGTTAGTGGAGAAAACGATACTCTGGTTCCTTTGGAGCCAGGGGGATGTCTTTTTTTTCATGGGTTGATGCACCATGGTACACCAGCTAACTTCTCACGGAGCCAACGGCGTGCCCTACAGTTTCACTATCGCCCTGCTTGCGCGGACACCATTACTACTGAAGCGAGGCTTGAGATCTTCGGAAGTGAAGGTACAAACGCCGAATGTTGATAAAAACATACCTTCCTGCTTAGCCACAGACTTACATCGGAGGAATCCTGATGCTCAACCGAACAAGTCTTTTGTTGCTTGTTTTTGTTATGGCCCTTGATGTTTGGGCGGAAATAGGGACAGAGGAATCTATTGATGCTATCAAGGCATCTCTCCAATCGAAAAAATTTAATCAAGCTATCAATCAGGTTGATGATCTACTCAAAACGGCTAACCAAAAAAACGATTTCCTGATTTATCTCAAAGCGCTGGCTTCATTTCACACGAGGGATTTTCAACGGTCGATTAATGCCTGTCAACAATTGGTGAGTAACTATCCAGATTCAATTTGGTTACGGAAAACGACGTTTCTACAGGCTAAGTGTTATTTCGATCTCAAAGATTTTTCTTCAGCCGAGGCCATCTACAATATTGAGGTGGAACGCTTACTATCGTCGAAACGGAAGTCGAATATTGCGAAAGTATATATTGATTTGGCCGAAAAGGTTTCACGTAAGCCTGATGAGAACGATCTGGATGCTCCTCCACCAAATTATGGGAAGGCCCACAATCTTTACCAACATGCTTTGGAGTTAGAAATTAGTGATGATTTGAAAGATGAATTAACTTACCGTTTAGGGCGGATGATGCAATTGGCCGGGGATTTCTCACGGGCAATCAAGGATTATCAAGCTTATCTAACCCGGTTTGATGCCGATTCTGGTCAGAGATTCTATCAAGCTAAGTATCATCTTTCGGAATGTAAAATCGCCCAGAATCAGCATCAATCTGCTCGGTTAGGTATTGTGGATTTGTTGGAGTTGTTGTCAGGGGTAGAATCAGAGAAATACATCGATTTGATCAGAGATGCCAGATTTCTCCTAACGCGCGCCTTCCATTTTCCTAAACCGGAAACTGATCAAGAATTAGTGTTGGGTGTCAAAGCTGCGGAAGATTTCGTGAGTGCTTACTCAGAAGATCCGAGATCAAAGCAGTTAATGTTTGAAGTTGCAGAAAGCTATCGGATTCGTCAGCAAACTGAAAACGCCATTTCTGCTTATCAGGATTTTCTGGTAATTGCATCGGAAGATTTGGCTGTCTTAGATCAAAAGATGTCGTCAACTTTCTACATTGCTGAACTTCAATTTGGTCAAAAGAAATATGCAGAAGCAATCCGAACGTGGAAGCAGTATCTGACCAATTTTCCCAACGGTCCAAAGTGGACGGGAGCTCAAAGCCGGATCATAGATGCTGAATTCCAAATCGGCATCAGTTTGCTAACCGATAAGGCGTACGACGATACAATTGAGTCATTTAAGCAATTTGAAAAGGATCATCCCCTTGATTCACGCATACGACAGATACTGGTTATTTACGGTCAAATGCGTGTTCATCAAGCTGAGAAAAATCAAGGAGCAGTGGTCGATTACCAATCAGCTATTGTGGAATGGGAAAAATTGGTCAGCAAATATCCGAATACGGAAGAATCGTCATTTGCCCTTTTTCAGATTGGCCAAGTGTACGAACAAAAGTTGGGAGAGCTTGAAAAGGCACTGGAGTCTTACCGAAAGTTGACTTGGGGGGAGTGGCAAGATCAGGCCAAAACCCGGATCCGACAGATGAGTGAAAAACAGCTAAAATTGACCACTGAACGAACCTTTCGCACAAACGAACCGGCGAAAATCCATCTTTCCCTTCGCAATATTAAGAAGCTGGAAGTTAACCTCTACAAAATTGACTTGGAAGCCTATTGGCGAAAAATGCACAGCATCAAAGGGATTGAGGAGCTCGATCTAGCGTTAATTGCCCCTAACCAAATGTGGGAGCATTCTATCTCGGATTATGAAAAGTACAAACCGATTGAACAAGACATCGAGATTCCAATTCAGGGTTCAGGTGTTTATGCTGTACAGGTGAGTGACGCAGACCTTGAATCAACAACCATAGTAATTCGTAGTAACATTGAAGCTATTATTAAGGCTTCGCGCAGTGAAGTACTGGTTTTCGCTCAGGATATTGTCAATCATAGCATGGTATCAGAAGCGACAGTCATTGTCAGTGATGGTGAAAGTATTATTTTGGAAGGAAAGACAGGTGTAGATGGTGTTTTTCAGCAGAAGCACGATCGGCTAAAATCAAGCGATTCGGCCAGTGTTTTCGTAATCAAGGATGGTAATGTTGCGTCTGACCGGCTTGATCTCGTTGGGTTACAGTTTAGTAAAGGACTGACTCCACGGGGCTATATTTACACTGATCGTCCTGCCTACCATCCTGGTGATAGGGTCTCGATTCGAGGAATCGTCCGCCGTGTTCAGCGTGGCTCTTATGTCATTGATCAAGATGCAATGTATAGACTAAGCATTATTGATGCACGGGGTCGATCCCTGCATGAGGAAGAAGTCATGCTTTCCGAGTTTGGGACATTTACTGCTCAGATGATGCTTGACCAGAACGCCAATGTTGGAGGCTATCGGATTATCGCCGCTGAAATTAAAGCCGATCAGAAGCGGACCCAAGTCTTCAACGGCAATTTCGAGGTACAGCAGTTTCAAACCGAAAAAATTCAATTAACTCTCGATTTTCCACGTCAAGTATATTTTCGTCACCAAACATTGGAAGCGACTTTTACCGCGAATTATTATTATGGTCAACCGGTAAAAGGAGCATTAATACGTTATGTTTTGCCGGATGGTCAAACCTTTACTGAGCCTACTGATGATCAGGGTCAGCTCAAGATTACTTTCGATACCTCGCTTCAGGTACCAGGCTCAACACTCAATTTCAATGGGACAATTGAGGGCGAAAATGTGAGTGTTGCTACGTCAGTCTTTCTGGCGCAACTTGGATTTTCAATCCAAATTTCACCATCGACCGAGGTTTCACTGTCTGGAGAACCGCTAGAGGTGACAGTAACCACTCTAGGTGCTAATGGTAATCCAGTGGGACAATTGTTGGAAGTTGACGTGCTACGAAAAACTGATTCGCCAACCCCTCCAGTACTGTCCAAAATCCCATGGGTGGAAATGGCTCATCAATCAGCAACAGTGTTAATCGAAACACTAAAAATTGAAACAGATCAACAAACAGGCAAAAGTAAAATCCGGTTGATGCTGACTCAAGGTGGAAATTACTTGATTCGGGTTAGAGGTACTGATCGATTTGATCAACCAGTTGTTGGCACTGGAAGGGTAACCGTATCTGATGATACCGATCAGGTCAAGCTTCGTATCTTCGCTGATCGGTTGACAACGCAGGTAGGTGCTGAGGAAACGATACACATCCATTCTCGGTTAGAGGAAACTTTGGCTCTGATTACTTTTGAAGGCGATGCAGTGATTTCCTACCAGATTTTGTTGCTGAAATCTGGTAGGAATCCTATCCATCTTCGGATTGGTCACCCATACTTCCCAAATTTCTACTTGTCGGTTGCTGCAATTGATCAACGACAATTGTTGTCAACACAAAAGGAGTTTACTGTTGAACGTCAGTTGAAGGTTTCCATGCGCCGTCAGGAAGGTGGTTTTGATCCAATACCCATCTATGCACCGGGTAACGTGGCTGAGATAGCGATTATGGCGACGGATCAGCTTGGCAAACCGGTGCAAGCTGAATTTTCATTAGCACTTGTTGAGGAAGCTGTTTTTTCCCTTTTTCCTAATAAGTTGATGCCAATTATAGATTTCTTTCAAGCTGGCATACGGCGTGAAACCGCTATGCGTGCTGTTTCCAGTTGTAGGTTTCGTTATGATTCCTTAACCCGTCCGGTAATCAAGGAACTCGAGAAGGAAAGAAAACGACTTGAAGCTGATAAGGAAAAGGAAGAGATACTTGGAGAAATGGGAAAAATGCCCTCAACATCGGGTAGAACACTGTCGCGTGTGGAATCGTATAAACGACTTGGCATTTTGCGTGAAGGGGATGCTGCTCAAGCGGATGAATCGTCGCTCGGTGGGTTCGGAAATCGGTATCGCCAGCCCATAGAGGCTAAGGGTCGTGCTAACAGACTAGTGTTTGATCGCCGCCAATCTAGAGCTTTGGGAGAATTGCCCCAGATTCGCAACGAATTTGGTGGTGCTGGATACTGGATTGGATCCATTGTAACCGATGACCAAGGGAAAGCAATAGTACAGGTGCCTATGCCGGAAAAAACAACCAAATGGAGATTGACAGGACATGGTTGTTCCGTCGATACGCTGGTTGGTCAGATTCAAGTCGCTACCATCACCAAAAAAGATTTCTTTCTTGATCTGAAAATGCCATCAATCGTGACTGAAGGGGACCAGTTGCGAATCAATACACAAATCCATAACTTGACTGACTTCAATGGCCAGATTACGGTTTATTTGAAAGTTAACAACCAGACTTATGCGAAGTCGACACAGATTGAAGCATTAGATATCGTCGACTTCATTTTCGATCCCATTGTTGTTCCCGCTGAAGATCAACTCACTGTCGAAGTTACAGCACAGGCAGGTAAAATGTCAGATGGCATACGCCGCCAAATTCCCATTCAGCCATGGGGTATGGAATACGCTGATACTAAATCTGGTATTGGTAGTCGCAACCAGACGATCTTTCTGGAAATACCTGAAAACCAAACTTACAGAAGGAGAAAGCTTTCAGTCAGTTTAGGTCAAAGTGTTGAACGAATGATTTATAATCTGGCGATGAACCATTTCTATCCCAGGCAGGTAGTTNGGCCTTTTTATCAACGAATCTTTCCTATGCCGGGTGATGTNGGTAGCGACCTTTTAGCNGTNGCCTATGCNATAGACTATNCCANAAAAGCNGGNGGTTCGGCTACTGATAGCCATGACTTGGTTGAACGGGCTCGNATTTTAATTGGCCAGTTAATTTCAACTCAGAATGGGGATGGTGGATGGTCTCGGGCGAAAGGTGAAAGTAATTCATTAGTAACTGCTCAGAACTTTTGGGCCTTGTCGGAAGCTAAAAGAGTTGGGCTTATCTTTGAAGATCAAGTTGTTACAAACGCAACCAAGTTTCTTGAGAATGCCTTTGTTAGTGCTAATCAGGATGATGCATCTAAGGTAGTTCTCCTTCATGCCCTTTCGACTGTTGGCAAGGCGGATTTCGCCTATGCCAACCGGCTTTATCGACGTCGGCGTAATATGGACCACAACCGATTAGTCTATGTAGCTCTGACGTTTGCAAACTTGAGTCGAAATCAGGTTGCCAAGGAATTGCTAGATCTGATTATTCCAAATCTAATTCTGCCTCCAAAATCTGATCGAATGATTGATATAGANGCAGTTGGTTTGACACTGTTAGCGATTCAGAAGATAGATCCAAGTTCTTCTTGGATTGCCAAATCGGTCGATTTTTTGATTTCCCGAAGACAATTTTACGGTTTTATGCCGTATCGAGCAAAAGGTGTGATCGTTGCTGCACTAGCNGTTTTTTATCAACAGACTCAATTTNCATCCGATGATTATCGCTTAACTGTTTTTGTTAACGATCAGGAAATTCAAGCCACTGAGATGAGAAATCAAGCCCCGAATCAGATTATTGAAGTTCCCGTTACCAACTTGGTTGATGGNAGAAACAAAGTTCAGTTTCAAATTGATGGACGTGGTCGTTACGCATATATAGCTACGCTGAGTGGCTTCTCAGGTGAAATTGATGATCCGAAATCTTGGGATAAACCGCACGTTGTTAGCCGCGACTACTATCATGTTCCACTGACACACCGTGGACGTTCAATTGGTGTCGATAGCTCAACCAAACTCACTCAACTTCCGAGTGGGGACCGAACACAGGTNTCAGTTGACATAAAGTCTGGTTACCAAGATCAATATCTNATCGTGGACGAGTTTTTTCCGGCTGGAACAACTTTGGTCAAAGATTCGATTTCNGGTAATTTTAAGCATTATGAGATTGGTGATGGCGTAATTCGGCTTTATTATCCACCAAAGCACTATGTCAATGATTTTCGCTATCAATTGGTTAGTTATTCTCCGGGGATCTTTCGCGTTCTACCGACTGTGATTCGTTCTGCCGATCAATTAGGTAGAATGCGTGTCGGATCTACATCCACGTTTACTGTTTTAGCACCGGGTGAAAAATCTATAGATCCTTATGAGATGAACGATGGAGAACTTTATACGCTAGGTAAAGCTAATTTCGAAGATAAACATTTTTCAGAAGCACTCCCGCTATTGGCTAAACTCCGTCAACGGAATCCATCATACCAAGAGAAAGAGATAGCACAAATGTTGCTCTGGATCTATGNTATGGATAGGCACTACGATGCCCGAAAAGCAATTGATACTTTCGAAGTGTTNCGTGAGAAACAACCGGATCTCTATATTCCGTTTGAAANTATACGGGTGGTNGGCAAAGCCTATCGTGATCTCAGGGAGTTTGAACGGGCATCATTAGTATATAGTGCTATCATTGATGCCAGTTTCGCTAAGGACTCTAATNTCAGTGCTGTAGTGCAGGATGAGGGCCAGTTTTTACAATCAATAGAGTTTATGCAGTCTCTATGGCGTGACTACCCTGATACAGCTATAACCATCTCTGCTTACTTTGCAATTTCCCAGTCGCTTTACGACAAAGTGCCATCTATAGATCGACTTGATCCACTAGTTTCGAAAAGGGATCTATTGGAAATGACGGCTGCTATATTGCGTCNATTTTCTACCCTTTATCCCGTTAATCCACTTGTTGATGATGCTACACTTTCATTGATAAATGTGTTGCTAGATGTGGAAGACTTTCAACAAGCTATTCAATTGGCTAAGGTTGGCCAGAGTCGCTATCCGNAGAGTAGCTTTCTCAGCAGTTTTCAGTATGCCGAGTCACTGGGGTTCTTTTCTATGCGCAAGTACGCTCAGGCTATTACCTCAGCGCAGGTNGTNGCCAATGGNAATAGCGATGATAGAGATTTAGCCCGCTATATTCTGGGACAAATATATCATGCGCAAAAAGATCCGCAACAGGCTATCAATTGGTACAGCCAGGTGAAGACAACTTATCCTGATGCCAAAGAGTCAATTGATTACTTTGAACAAAAANGGGTTTCTTTNCCAGAAGTAACGTTCAAATATCCNAGCGAAAAGGCCGAACTTCAACTGACGTATCGAAACATTAAAGAAGTTTCCATNCAAGTATATCAGGTGGATCTAATGAAACTGTATCTGCGCCAAAAGAATCTGAGCCAAATCACAGAGGTTAAACTCGCTGGTATTGAACCCCAGTTTACTGAAAACTTNACCCTGGGTGATGGCAAAGATTATACTGATAAAACACAGCCAATCAAGCTGTCGATGAAAGAAGAAGGTGCGTATTTGGTTATCTGTCGAGGGGATGATCTTTTTACCAGTGGATTGGTACTGATTACGCCGTTACAGATCAAAGTCCAAGAAGATCAAATCAGCGGTCGCGTTCGGGTGAATATCAAGAACGAAAATACGGGAGACTATGCTTCCAAAGTCCACGTCAAGGCTATTGGTACAGAGAACGACAAATTCATATCTGGAAAAACGGATCTTCGAGGGATTTTCATCGCCGATGGTATACGTGGTCGATCAACCGTTATTGCACGCTCAAATAAGCATCGTTACGCTTTTTATCGAGGGACTCAAGCTATTGGTACGCAACGAAGATCTAAAGGAGAACNNCAACNCGTTGTTCCATCTCCTCAACGGTCGACNGATTACCNGATGAACCTCAGGATGAGGAGTAAGAAAATCCAATCGTCCAACATAGANCAATTCGATCAGATGCGTCGCAGTTCTCGGACAGGTGTGCAAGTGCAGAACGCACGTTGATGAGGGCTTATTAGCANGGAAGTTNATGAAAATACTATGTGCTAATGTTGGAAGTACATCTTTCAAATACGAAATTCTNGATCTTGATCACTCTATTTCAATTGTGAAAGGGAATATCGAGAGGATTGGAAACCANCCCTCTTACTTTACACACTTGGGGTCGTCAGGNNCACCNGTCACTGGAGAAATTGATGTGCCTGATCACAGTGNGGCAATACAATATGCCATCGCTCNAATTGGGGATCTCAGTGGACTGTCAGGTGTCGGTTTTAAAACTGTTTTTGGGAAAGGGATCTGGCGATCGGCTTTGATTGATGATACTGTGATTCAAGCGTTGATAGACTATATTCCTTTGGCCCCGCTTCATAATCCGGCNTATGTTGCTTCAATCCGTGCTTTTCAAGATTTACTTCCGAANATGCCGTTGGTAGCCGTTTTTGAAACATGGTTCCATCAAACTATTCCTGATTATGCTTACGATTTNGGAGTNCCTCGCCCCTGGGTAGAAAAATATGCCGTTAGACGTTACGGTTTTCATGGGGCATCGCACCGCTGGATCTCCGAACGTGTACCACGNTTGATCACNAGGTCATCAGAAGGATTACGAATCATCTCATGCCATCTTGGTGGGAGNTCTTCTTTATGNGCTATAAAGAGCGGTCAATCAATTGATACTTCAATGGGTATTTCAACCCAATATGGTGTTATTCAGTCTACCCGCACNGGAGACCTCGATCCGTTTGCTGTGTTGTANGTAATGGATCAGGAACAATGGGATATTAAAGAGATTACGCGTCAATTGATGGAAGAATCCGGCTTGAAAGGNGTTTCAGGTACTAGTGGCGATTTGCGTGATGTAGANGCAGCAGCNAACGNGGGTAACGACAATGCGCGCTTGGCTATGGAGACCTTTTTCTATGGTGTCAAAAAACAGATTGGTGCTTACATCGCTGTTCTNGGTGGTCTGGATGTCATNGCCTTTACTGGTGGTATNGGTGAAAAGAGTGTTACCGCACGGGCACAAATCTGTTTAGATCTGGATTGGTTAGGTATTGAACTNAGTGCAGAAAAAAATCAACNTCATATGGGTGAAGGTGAAATATCGGCCGANTCCAGCCGAGTAAAAGTTTTGGTAATCCCAGCAAANGAAGAGATTATCGTTGCGCGAGAAACAGCCAACGTGGTCAAAAAAAGGATAACAAATGCTAGTTGATTCTCACGCCCATATTCAGCTGAGTCAATTTGATTGGGATCGCCATGATGTGTTACAGCGTGCGCAATCAGCTGGTGTCGAGCAGATTCTAGTAATTGGCTTCGATCTGAAAACAAGTCAACAAGCTGTTGAATTGGCCATAAACACTGAAAATCTTTGGGCTACTGTTGGTATGCATCCGCATGATGCCACAGATCTAACCGATACGGTTATGGATACTTTTCGGCAATTGGCAGATCATCCTAAAGTAGTTGCTTTAGGCGAAATGGGGTTGGACTATTATCGGGATCTATCACCTAGATCAGCCCAAAAAACTGCATTTGAGCGGCAACTTGATCTGGCTGAGGAGCTTGACATGCCGATTATTGTTCATAACCGTGATGCATACCACGATATTTTACCTATTCTCCGGCCTAGGAAAGGACGAATTGTTGGCGTTTTGCACAGCTTTTCAGGTGATGTTGAGTTTATGCAAAAGGCACTTGACATCGGATTTTATATAGGGATCGGTGGGCCTGTAACCTACAAAAANTCTGACGATCTACAAACTGTTGCTAAGCAAGTTCCTGCCAACCGATTGTTAATTGAAACCGATTGCCCATGGTTGGCTCCACAGTTTCGGCGTGGTAAACGCAATGAGCCCTCTTATGTCAAATCGGTGGCTGAACGGATCGCCGAATTACGGGGTACATCTATTGAGGAGATTGGACGGATAACAACGCAGAACTTTGTTGCTTTGTTATCCAAAATCAATAAAGTTTAATGCGGGTAAGATAAGGAATGAGAAAAGTTATAATTTATAAAACTATTATTATTTTATTGCTCTGTTTGCTTGGATGTGGTCCAGATCGTAGTACTCCTCGCTCAAATCAGAATACCACCCTTGCAAAACAAAACCTGGAAGAGACTTTGACGCCCACGTCCAATCCGTCAAAGTATGATCAAAAGCAGCACGATAGCAATAAACATACAAGTCAGTTACAGGTCGTGCCCCAGTTGAGTTCGAGGGAGACGACTCAAACTGATTCAGAAGAACCTATGATTGCCGATAAAAAAGATAGGCCAAAAACTATTGATCAGGATAAAAGAATTGTTATTTCCTCTCCATCGAACGGAAAAACCCCTTTTTCTGATGGACTGGCAGCAATAAAAGTAGGCAAAAAGTGGGGATTCATTGATGATGATGGTAAGATGATAATCCAACCACAGTTTGAGGAAGCAAATTCCTTCTCAGAAGGATCTGCCAAAGTGAAATTTAATGGACAATGGGTACGCATTGATAAAACAGGTACAATCACCGGCCAGGTAGAGTAGAAGGTCTCTAATTCTAGAAGAAAAGCCATTCTTGGAGATGTTTACAGTAAAAATTCAAAATCATCTTAAATTCTGAAAGAAATGATGAAAATAGGGAGACTCAATGACTCAAAACCTGAACCCTGTAACTGTTGGTATAACTGGCGGTTCGGCATCCGGTAAGTCAACATTGGCTAAACACATTGCTAATGAACTAAATGGACATAAATCCGTTATTGTCAATCAAGATTTGTACTTCAGGGATTATGCCGAGTATTCACCTGAAGAGCGTGAAAAGGTAATTACTGCTAATCATCCTGACGGTATTTGTTGGGATGTGTTGATCAACCATATAAACAAACTTGTTTCTGGAGAGCCTGTAACTGTGCCTGCGTCTGGTACACGAGCGGCTCTTGGTAACCGCCCGCAAGATAAACTTGAAACAGGAGATTTGATTATTTTAGAAGGTCACCTGATTTTCTGGAATCAGCAGATCCGTGATTTAATGGATCTAAAGCTATTTATTGATGTTGATCCACATGAACGTGTGTTAAGACGTTTACTTCGGGCTGCCGCAGGAAAAGAAGATGAATTCTCAGCCAAAGACCTCCAAGGGCAAGTCGAATGGTATCGGCGTGATGTCATTCCCAATTTTCCTGTTTATACTGAGACCTGCAAGCAGTATGCGGATTTGGTCGTTCCCTACCAGAAGCATAATCCTGCGACCTTGCAAATGATTGTGGCAGGTATCAGAGATCGAATTATGAATCGTTGAAAATGAAACTGAACAACAACTAAATGTTGCTTGAAGTTCAGTTCACTGTGAAAAAATAACTGAAAATACAATGAGAAAAACTTGATTTTGTTGGAGGAAACCCAAATGTAAAATACTACCTCCCTGAAGTGGGAGCAATAAGGAGAGAATTATGATAGAAGATATTAATGACTGCCGATAATCGTTATTATCGGTCGTTATTGAGTTTTTATTGAGACTGACCCAAATTTGACCCCTTGCTATCACTAGGTTCTCTGTTATATTATTG
>NZUQ01000092.1 GCA_002697225.1 Candidatus Poribacteria bacterium | reverse complement strand
GTAAAAGAGTATATTTTAATCAGGTTGGGTTGCCAATAGCAGCATGATAATGAGTCACACATAATCGACTTGAATCCATCCTGTCATTACTTCGCTAGATTGCTTTTTAATTAAAGGATTCAAGCAGAATTATGTCCGACAACATTTTTGACAAGGCTGTAGAAGACATTGAAAAAGGCAAGAAGAAGACATTGACTAAACTTATCAAATCTTCACCGGACTTAGTAGCATAGCAACATCCTGAGTCTCAATATACTCTTTTACATTACGCAGCAAAACATGATCGGGTGGAAATGGCCAGGCTTTTAATCGAGTTGGGAGCATCGCTAGATTCATATCCGAACAAGAGCTATATGCCTAGGCATAAAGGTGCGGGTTCTGGTACATGGACGGCTCTATGCCAGGCTCTTAATACAGAAAGCATGGAAACAGCAAAACTGATAGCCTCCCACAAGGTCGCACCAAAAAATCTCTGGGTAGCTGTCGGTCTCGGTCGATGGGATCTGGTGCTGTCATTTTTCGACCAAGATGGCAACTTGAAAGACAACGCCGGAGATCCCGGTAAGCTCCAGGCAAAGCAAGATATCCTAAACGACTGTTTTTGTATGGCATGTCATACTGGGAGAAGAGACCTTATCGACTTTCTGCTTGATAAAGGCGCCGATATTAATGGTATCGACCACTGGGGTATGACCGGGTTGCACTGGACAATCCAGTGTCATCCTGAATTATCGAAGTATTTGATTAACGAAGGAGCTGATGTTCGCATTCGAGATGCTCAGCATGTAGCAACCCAGCTTTCCTGGGCTCTTTATTTCGAGCACAAAGAACTAGCTAATTATATGATTGACAACTGCCCTGTTCATATAGTCGATGCTATCAATCTAGATAGAAAAGATCTTCTAGAACAGCAGCTGGCTGAAGAACCATCTCTGGTTAATGGTGCCCTCGGCATGGGAGAGCCACTAAGGGTGGCTGCAGCATAAAGGTAATAAAAAAATAGTTGATATGCTCCTGTCAAGAGGAGCTGATCCGAAAATTTATGATGTAAAAACTGGAATGTTTGAACCCCAGGAGTTGAAATTCACAGCGCTTCAGTGGGCTAAAGAAAAAGGTCACGAAAAGATTGTAAGAAAGCTGCAGGAAGCAGGCGCTGAGAAATAGCCCCATAATATAATTTACTCTCTTAAATATTATACTTATGCATCCTCAGTTGTAGTCTCTGAATCTTTCAGTATGTCCATAGCAGATTAAGTATCCTCTCTGAATTTTCCGTCAGAAAAAGTTGGCCACCTAAGAGAATCCTAGAGAGAATAGAGATTCCAGGCGATATCTTTATGAGTGTATACCAGATTGGCAACTTTATGCTGAAGGGTTTTAAGGGATTATTGATTGTTTGTGCGTAATCTCTGCCTCTAGATCAACAACAACTTCACATGGTCAGCCAAAACACCGCCGAGGCTCAACGACTCCAGCTAGAAGAGGCGGAACGTCCCCAACCGTTACTGGCCAAAGGCTATGTTTTTGCCTGAATAAACAGTAACTGCAGCATAATTTTTTGACTTTGCGATTCCCATGTAGTAATTAATCTATGCATCAATGAAATGGACAGCTTTGATGCAATGCTCCTTATTGAATAAGCCCTAATTCACATCGAAACCTCCTTCAAATGGATTAGGGCTTTGTATTATTCAGTTCCGAACCCATGTGCTAATGGCGATTCTAGAGTGTTTTTGGCTACTACCAAGCCCAGCAGTGGGTCCAAGGTACTAACATCACCAAGCATCTTTCGTTGTCCATTTCACTTCAGCCGTTGACTAATCATCTTGTGCAATCTCGCCCAACAGATCTTCAAGTTTGATTAGTGCATCCCAAGCCGCTGGAAAACCTGCGTATGCCGCTACCTGAAAAATCTCTTCAATCGTAGCCCCATTGTTCAGTGCCATTTCGAAGTTAAGCTTGAGTGCGCTATTGCGTCCCAATGCTGCCAGAATACAAATGCCCACAGTGATCGGATTTTCAGATCAATGCCTTTTCTAGTCCAAATACGCTCTCCTACAACCGAAACCATTTCCTTCGTTAACTAGATACCATACCATGTTACATGTGATGGAAATTCTCTGGATAAACAAAAATGGATAGATGGAAGAATTGTGGTAAGCAGCAGACTGACACGATTCTAAAATCACGCTTATTCCATTGGGTTTCTTCTGGGTTTTTCTTGGCTTTCCTTTGGTTTTTTCTAGAACAAACAAGGAAGATTTGGTGGGAATGTTGTGACCGAGGTGTGGAAAGATAATACCCATCAGTCATCTAAAGATGTTTTGAGATCGACAACTATAATGTTCTTATTTGTTGGGTTGGTCTGTGGATGGGTGGATGTGAAATCCAAGAACAGAAGGCTGAAAAACTAATCATAGCATTGCAGAATCAGAATGAGGATGTTCGTGGGCTGTGGTATGGGGATTAGGGCAGATAGGGGAAGATGCTGTGCCTGCTCTGATTCAAATCTTGCAAGATCAGGATGTAGGAAGTATTGATCGTGTGAATGCGGCAAGAGTATTAGGTGAGATAGGAAAAGAAATTACGGTGTCTGCTCTGATGCAAGCATTACAGAATAAACATGAAATGGTTCGTCAAAGCGCGGCACAGGCATTAACAAAGATAGGTACACCCGAAGCACTGAAAGCAATTGAGGAATATCAATCACGACAATAATATGCTGTACAAGTAGACACGAGGATTGATTATATGAAGAGTTTTTTGTCTGTTTTGTTTGTGGAGTACTAGGAGGATTTATTGGTGCATTAATTTTCTTATTCTTCTTGGGGCTAGCGTTTTTTGACAATTATGAAGTCTTTTCTCCTGGCGTTGAAACAATTGGGATTGTCATCCTATTGTTGAGATTCATACTTAAGTATTGACTATTAAATCTGCAGTATGCTATTTTCACTTTAGTTTATATCCTTTTTTGTTTGCTGCATATATCCTTCAGACTCCAGCTAGCAGATTTTTGCGATGGTTACACCTACTAAAACTGAAAATTCCAACCCAATAATACATTCCGACCAGAGTGCACTTTCCGACCAAGAAGTTCTGACCGAAGGTCCGCAGTATAATGTTCCACCCCAAAAGGTACGTATAAAATGGTATCGTTGCCACGTTACACGTGAAGTGTTACGTGAACTCAATAGGCGCAACAACTTTCTTGGTTTTGCACAGACACTGGGTTTTCTAGGGGTGTTGGCCGCCGCTTCGGGCGTTGCTGCTTATGCGTCATTCCATTGGCCTTGGTATGTCACTGTGCTGTTAGTTTTTGTTAACGGACACTTCTGGCATTTCTTAGTTAACGGCTTCCACGAGTTGGTTCACGAATCGGTTTTCAGTACCCGATGGCTCAACCGATTTTTCCTGCGCATTTTCTCATTCTTAGGTTGGTACAATCACCATCTGTTCTGGGCTAGTCATACTGAGCACCACAANTATGCTCTACATCCNCCCGANGATCAGGAAGTGGTGTTACCCCAAAAGATCGACTTGAAAAAACTTTGGAAGACNTCCATTATAAACTANCGATACCCTGACTCTCTGCTCAGGANCAAGTTTCGAAGCTTCACCGGNTACCTCGATATGGGTAACCCATGGATTGCTTCGCTCTTCCCTGNAACTGATCCAGAGCGTCGTCGNGCCTANGTAAACTGGGAACGNGCTGTACTTATTGGTCACTTGTTGATTGCNGGTGTGTCTCTAGCNTNTGGATATTGGATTGTTCTTTTGGTCATTACCTTTCCAAAGANGTTTGGAGCATGGTTNCAATTTCTCTGTAATGCCGCCCAGCACGTAGGNCTTCAGGATAACGTACCGGATTTCCGCTTGTGTAGTCGGACGATTTATCTTAACCCGATTCTCCAGTTTCTATACTGGCACATGAATTACCACATTGAGCATCACATGTACGCCGCAGTCCCATGCTACAAGCTTGGTCGGCTCCACAGGCTAATCAAACACGAAATGCCATATTCNCCCCGGGGCTTANATGAAACATGGAAACACATTGCCAAGATTTTAGACCGTCAGGAANATGACNCTNATTANCAGTANGTCGNTGAGTTGCCTGCGTCTATAAGATAGGGTGCTGTTGCATATTNAGCTGGGCGTNTCGGAACGCCCGACGATTATTTTTGCAGTGCAAAGNANTTCGCTACGNCCATCGCGATTTCCCAGATTNTCTCAGTTAAGAAAGTGTAAATACCACGTCTGNACNNAGNTAGTTGTTGTCTCANCCAACNACAAACTGAGNATTTGCATCTGAAACATCCAAGTGCTTGGCGGAAAAATCTTACTTCGGATACCATCTACNACATTGATAAGAATTATAGCAAACGGCATGGAGATCCATTAATATGGAAATGCGAAAATTGGGGAAGACCAATCTTNAGGTTAGTGCGATTGGATTCGGAGGTGCGCGCCTTAATGANCATCCTGATCAGGCTGTNGCAACTGTTCACAAGGCACTAGATCATGGGGTCAATTTTATCGANACGGCTAGGGATTACGGTCACAGNNAAAAATATCTGGGGCAAGCACTNCANGGCCGTCGACAGGAGCTTTTTCTAGCTACCAAAGTGGCNTTTAACNATGCGGATCTTGTACAGGAAAGTATTGAGACTAGTCTCNCCCAGCTCGAAGTCGACAATGTAGATCTTATTTATGCACATGGTTGTAANAATGCAGAGCANTATAGGATATTNATGCGNGANCAAGGNATGNTACATAAACTGGAACGNNCACGTTCAGAAGGATTAGCTCAGTTCATTGGTGTTAGNTTTGATCACTTTTTACCCTTCGATAATAATCAGACCAGCATGGAGNGGATGATAGCNTTGATCGAATCGGATGCTTTTGATGTGATTCAAATTCCAATGAGCTTGATCCGCATTGAGCGAGTTGAGGATCAAGTTTTACCCTTGGCGGCAGAANGGGATCTGGGTGTTGTAGTCAATTTCCCTACGGCTAATGGCATACTTACAGNTGATATNGGGATNTTTTACAATATACTTGGTTCCTATATCACGACTCCTTATCAAGGNGCATTNCTTTTTCCTTTACTGNATCCTGCTGTTTCCTGTGTACTTTCAGGAATGAGCACACAGGCATTTGCAGATGAGAANTGTGCTTTAGGTTCGATAATCGAAAACATTTCTGAATTGGAACGTCGCCAGTTTTGGGATNGTATTCAAGCNGTGGGTATTGGTCCATGCCGCAGTTGTGGNCGTTGTGCTCCTTATACGCGAGGNGTTCCTGNCAGGCAGATCATGACCTACNATGATGCTGTGCATCGATTTGGGATCCAAGCAGCNTTACCATGGTATGAAAAGTTTAGAGANCAGGTCTTAGCTTATGATACTTTCGANGNGGCAGACGTGGTTTGTCCCGAGGGNTTTGATGTGCTNGCAGAGGTAAAANAAGTCTATAGATNATGGATTGGCAAAGNAGCCCATCATAATGGAAGCAACAATCTGTAGGTACATTGCTAGTGTGGAATTCGAAGCGNCNGGGCCGTTTTTNTATATAAACACTGACCNAATTNNANTGNNAGATAGGGAGAAGGAAACTCNTAGNNNNTCCCTANCTTGCAGTATAATTNGGACCAAGAATNCAATTAGTCTGAGCCAGAGAAGCCAAACGGGCTAANCCGTGAATTAGNAATGCCGGACCNAATTGAGATTCGTACCAGCTAATACCAGAGGCNCCTAGNGGCAGCGAATTCTGAAAATACACATTACAAACATCTACGGCAAGATCGAGTCCTGCTTCTAACCAATTNGATTCACCTGTAACATCATATAANTCAGAGAATAACCCGAGGACCAACCCAGGGTCCGNAGCCGGAATCTTGAATCCTTCCGNTGTGATTTTATCAATTGGAAGTGGTTCATCAAGGTAGGCTTGGCCGACGGTCAGTGCCCAATTCAGTAATTCNCGNTTTTGTGTCAGACGCCAGATGTTGATACAAAGAACAGCTGTGCCGCAAACTGTACCNGCACCATATACACTGCCCCAAGTAGACATCAGNTCAACAATGTTTTGAGTCTCCTGCTGGCAGAGGCTAACGAATTTCCTGTCCGAAAGTTGGTGCGGTGCAGACAAGAAACCTGTAATATATTCCTTAGCATAATCCCGCATCTTTGAGGCAAGCTCAGCTTCAAACGGCTCCATCAGATCGCCCGATTCCAACAAACTTGCTCCTAGTGATAATGTTTGGGTTGGCGCATTGTTGCCGAAAAAGCGTTCAGCTTCCTTCGGTGACCGGCTCTCAATCAGTAGAAGGCCGAGCTCATCACGTCTCTTCCACCAATAGTCAGTCATTAAGCAAATCTGGTCAAAAATTTCTGAACGTTGATTTTGAACATAGGCAAAGGTCAGATCAAAAATATAAAACCCCGAATGCCTTGGGAAATCACAGGAACGGCCGCCACGTTCAAGTCGAGATGGAGTGCCAATATTAGCGTGACGAATGTACTCATATCCAGATCCTTGGGTCCAATGGTAATCAAGTCCATCAGCGAAATTTTGGACGCAATCAGGATTAAAGCTATTCAGCTTTTCCCATAGCCAAAACGGTACTTGGCGAAGATGGTCATGGATTGCATTACCATCTTGAGAGTTTCGTGAACAACCAACTCGTTCCTCAAGAACATGCCAAAACGAATGTTCTCCCCAAGGGAAAAGACTTGTTGGAGTATTTGTACAATTTAAAGAAAAATGGCGTAGGTAACTATCGGCAGCTTCAACATACTCTGGTTTCCCTAAAGCGTACATCGTTTGCAATAAAGGTTCATCATGAATCAGGTTACTCCCCAAATGAGCTCGATCACCATCTCGCTGCCCAGGGATTTTGGGTGGTTTAGTCAGTAACATCTCACCCGTTTGAGGGTCAAGGATTGATGGAAANAATCCCTTGTAAGGTTGTCCCGCCTTTATAATTGTATTAATAGCAGTATGTATTTTTCTGAGAATTTCTTCTTCGGTCATTAATTGATTCTCTAAGTGAATTGGTTATCTATAATTTTGGATCTCGTTTTGTTGTTTGCCTATGAAACGCCGATCCATAAGACTACCATTCAATTCTTAGGCATTGTCCCGATTTGGAACTGTCGATGGCACCGAATACCATAGCTAGGCTCTTAATATTGTCGGTATAAATTGTTTCAGGCGTACCACCAGTTTGGACACACTCGATGAATTCATGAATTAGCCCCTGATGTCCACCAACACGATCGTTGCCGTCAAACGGCGGAATTTCGACGTTTTCACACTTTGAATGGAACCCACCAGCTTCGGTTACAATATCAGCTGCCATCTGACCTCCACCGTCCCATTTGACGGATCCTTTGTCTCCAATAATCCTCCAATCGCTTTCCCAAGTTGTGTTTAATCCTTCTGAACACCAACTCCCCCTGTAAGTGTAAACAATATCGTNGGTCATTTCGTACACAGCAATAGCAGAAGCGTCATGGTCATACCATGACCCCTTTGGATTCCATTCCTTACAGTAGACGGACACCGGATCGGCTCCGGAAATGAAGCGGGCAGCGTCTAAAGTATGAATCGCCATATCCACTAACAATACATGTTNCATATGATCTCTAAACCCTCCGAAATGAGCCCCAATATAAAAATCACAGTTAACCGTTGTGATATTACCGATAGCGCCCGATTCCAAAAATTTCCTTAGTCTTCGAATCTGTGGGTTGTATCTTCGATTCTGAATTACAGCATAAAGTTTCCTTGCTTCTTCAGCCGCTTCTATTGATATTTTAGCGTTTTTCATGTTATCCGCCATTGGCTTCTCTCCAAGCACNTGACAACCGTGTCTGAGAGCCGTCGTTGTTATATGCGTGTGTGATTCAGGNANNGTNCAATCAAANACAACATCCGGCTCGGTTCGGGTAAGAACNGNCTTTAGNTCAGTANCGATAATCGCCTCTGACAGATTGTAGTCTTCNGCCCTCTTATTAGCNGCTTCTTCNCTAACATCGACCAAGCCGACTAATTCAACTTGATCCATCTGGCTAGCAACGTTGAGCCAAGCNCCACTCATTCCCCCGCANCCTACAAGTACAATTTTCAATTTTTTCCGCATTTGATACCTTAAGAACCTCTTTCCAATTAAAATTCAAGATGTGTTCGCTATTAACACAAATCTATAAANAGAATTNAGCAAACANTATATAANGAATTGNCCTATGAATACNCNNNCATTGTANCTATTACAGNAAAAGGCTGCAAGACACATTTGTACGAAAGGAAATTTACCNACNTAAAAAAACAATCCAATAACTTGTTTATTCCAGTGAAAGGGAATAGACTATAGATAATCTNCATAAAANTTTCTCAGGAGAGATNAAGAAGGACTATGATAGTTGTNATCTCACCATCAAAAACTCTGGATTGCAAAACGCNGNCAATNGTNAAGAAACATAGTACACCGGAACTTTTAGCGTACTCGCGTCAATTGGTTNAACAGTGTCGTAAATTGGATTCGGNGCATATTTCGGATCTGATGAAGGTTAGNGAAAAAATAGCAGATCTTAATGTAAAACGGTTTGCAGAATGGGATTCCGAANTTACTCCANNAAATGCAAAGCAAGCNATTTTAGCCTTTAANGGTGATGTCTACTCAGGTTTGGATGNNGAGACTTTTGNCGATTTCGATTTCGACTTCGCCCAATCCAAATTACGAATNCTCTCAGGTCTATATGGGNTATTNAGACCCCTTGATCTGATGAAGCCGTATCGGCTAGAGATGGGAACTAAATTAAATAATCCAAAAGGCAAAAATCTATATCANTTNTGGGGAGANATNATTACTGAAAAACTAAACGAANTTGTTGNGACANTTNAAGAANANGTATTGGTTAATCTAGCTTCCAATGAATATACTAAATCAATAAATATTGACAAATTCCAAGGACGGATTATTACGCCTGTTTTTAAAGAATACAAAAACGGCGTCTACAAAGTGATTGGTCTTCATGCCAAGAGAGCCAGAGGATTAATGGCTCGCTACATAGTTAAAAATCAAGTAATGGAACCAAAGCAACTAACTGAATTCAATACTGGAGGATATCTTTTTTCTGTCCCAGATTCCGATGATACAAAGCTTATATTTTACCGAGATAGTCAACTTTAACCCATTACAAGATCTTCTCGATTCGTTTACGGGTGGGTATTGGTATCAATTGGGTCTTCATCATTTTTTATGAACCGTTCGGCTGTATTATGGGTCGCCGGGCTAGTACGAAAATCGGCAATCCAAGGTGCTCGAAAATAGGCTTGTTTCTCTCGAGGGAGTCCTGCAAGTATAGCCGGTGGGATTTTAAGTCTGTGCCAGTGAGTGGCCAGATGAGAATAGGCGTGTAATATAGCAACACGTGGTGTGTCTTTTTGCCATTCAGGACCAGCATGACAAATATTCTCAGTGAAGAAAATCGCGCTACCTGCGGGACATTCATAACTGGTCAGGAACTGGCTCCGTCCACCTTTTTCCAGCGACGTATGATCTGGGTGCACACTATAATTGGCTTTATGGCTACCAATTATAAAATGGGTGCTTTGATCTTCGAATGCGATATCGGTCAATTCAAAGATAACCCGTACCATACCAGCATGAATGCGTCCGTTGTGAACGCGATAGCCGAAGATAGGGTCTCCCTGATTTGGACCGCCGCCGTGAAGGCCACCATGGGCCTCACCCTTTTTTCTCCAGATGCAGCCACAATTTTCAAGCCGAATATCCGGACCAATAATTTCATGAAGTACATCAATTACTTGAGGATGATCAATAAGAACACTGGAGGGGCCTCCCGGTATGTCCCGGTGTTCGGGTGGTAGAGATTTAGGTTTGTGTTTGACACGATCAATTTGATCAAAGATTTCCTCTACTTCAGTTTTGCTGAGAATCGCTGGGCGAACAAGAAACCCTGTCAGATCAAATCTAAAGCGTTCCTCCTCGGTCATTGCCATATGAGTGTTCTCCATTAATGGGATGTTGAATTACAGTAAATCTAGAATCATATCCTAGCAAAAAGCACCTAATAGATCAATAGAACTTAACGTAAAGATTCCAATGTTAAAAGCAGATTGGAAACGCAACCCGATAAATGGGATCATCCTCCAACTCCTAATCGCAATTTATGACAATTTATGAGAGTTTTCTAATGCAGATTGAAACATTGGCAAAACCTAGGGTCATAGTACTAACTGATATTACCAACGAGCCAGATGACGAACAATCCATGGTACTATTTCTATGTTACACCTAATGAATTTAATGTTGAAGGCTTGGTAGCAACCACCTCTCGCTAGTTAAGAGATAAAGTTGTGCCGGAAAGGATTCAAGAACGTGTTGAAGCTTACGGACTGGTGCGGAATAATTTGTTGAAATATGCGTCGGGGTTATCCTGAAACAGAGTACCTGTAGAATGTCATTAAATCTGGGTTACCTGTCTACGGAATGGAGGGTGTCGGTAAAGGTCAAAGTTCAATGGGTTCGAACCTCATAATTGAAGTTGTTGACAAGCCAGATCCACGCCCGGTATGGGTTTGCGTCTGGGGGTGGAGTTAACTGCTTGGCACAAGCACTATGGGAAGTTAAACATAATCGCAGTCGAGAAGAAATTGATGCGTTTGTGTCCAAACTGCGGATATATACCATTTCCGATCAGGACAACACAGCTCCTTGGATACACAGAATGTTTCCCAACCTATTTTATATTGTTAGCCCTGGCTATGAAGAAAATGGTGGAGGGGCATATCATTATTCTACTTGGGTGGGCATCTCAGGAGATCAGTTTCATGGTCGTTTTGATGGCGCCGATTTTTCGATGGTCGACAACCCTTGGCAGGACCAGCATATACGTCAAAATCATGGTTCACTAGGTGAGTTGCATCCGCAAACAAAATATCTGCTGGAGGGGGATACTCCAACCTTATCTTTAATTTAATCCTCAATGGTCGAGGGGTTCCGGAAAAGCCAAACTATGGTAATTGGGGAGGACGTTATGAATTCTACATTCTGGACCAACAAAAATGGCATTACGAGCAGGAAGCACGATGTATCTGGACAGATGCGGTAGATGAAGTCATCGGCATAGATGGAAAAACATATAAAACCAATCAAGCAACCATATGGCGTTGGCGTCAAGCCTACCAGCATGATTTTGCTACTCGCATCGATTGGACCGTCACTGAAAACTATCAAGACGCAAACCATAACCCTGTAGCTGCTTTTGCCCACGACACCAGCAAGGGAGTAGTTACGTTGGAGGTCAAATTAGGAGAGGTGGTAACGCTCAGTGCAGCTGGAACATTCGATCCGGACGGCCACAATATCTTGTATTATTGGTTTTTATATAAGGAAGTTAGTGACTACAAAGGAAAGGTTGTAATTGATAATGCTCAGGGTCAAGAAGCCAGTTTTATTGCCCCTGAAGTTAACTGTCCATAGGATATTCACGTCGTTCTCCAAGTCAAGGATGAAGGTAAACCCTGCCTCTACAGCTATCGAAGAATTATCGTATCTGTTATGCCTCGGTGATTTTGAGGCCAATTGGGTTAGATAAAATAATGCGACCAACATAAAAACCATTCTCAACGGAATGTTCCCTCTGGAATTCAACAGAAGAAAATTAGGATATTGTTGATTTAAGAGGAGGGTTCAATGAAGTTTAGAGCAATACTCGTAATTTTCACTTTAATAGTAATGAAAATTAGCCATGCTCAAATCAAAGAATCCCTTGTTGTCTACTTTGACTTTGAAGAGAGGGTAGGAAAAACTGCAAACGATCTATCTGGAAATAACAATCATGGGAAATTAGAAGGAGATACCAACTGGACAGAGGGGAACTTTGGCAAAGCGGTTAAGTTTGGAGGGAAAAATGGAATCGTCCGCGTTGAACACTCAAAGGATTTTGAGTTCGTTGATGGAATTACCATTACTGCTTGGATACGTCCAACTCTGAAAGCAGGTCCAGGCACTTGGCAGTTGATTGCGGCCAAAGGACGTGATGTTCACGAATTTTTTGAAATTCTTCTTCATCCGACAGGATTCATCTGGATGGGCTGGAAACTCACCGGAGGACGTGCTGTCCCAGACAAGAGCCCACTGGACGTTAAGAAAAACGTGTGGCAACATATAGCCGTATCATATCAATCCGGGAAATGGTGGACAACTTATTTAAATGGTGAAGTGTTGATCGATTATCCGAAGAAAGACGATAAGCTGATTCCCTTAGATGCTCCTTTATTTTTGGGAGTGGAAGAACCGTTAGGTATGAACCGATATTACAACGGAGATACAGACGATTTTGCCATCTTTAACCGCGGACTCTCTCAGGATGAAATTAAACAAGTTCAAGCGGGAATGGGAAAAATTATGGCTATCCAACCTCAGGCAAAACTCCACACAGCTTGGGTTAGATTAAAAACGAAATATTTGCAATGAACAACTTGATTGGGATCTATAGGAAATCATTTTGCCAGATCTATCCTCCGAATACCCATTAACAAAATCACAAATTGAAGGATACCGCCAAGATGGGTACATCCATTTATCTTCTGTATGTACAACGGAGGAAGTAACTTCCTACCGCTATGCTATTACCGAGGCAGCCTATTCNCGGTTTCCTAAAAGAGATACAGATGATGTTTCCAATCGTGCCTTCTTGCAGACACTAAATCTCCGTTATCATAGCCAGAGAGTGTCGCAATTCGTCTTGGCCAAACGCTTCGCTAAAATCGCAGCTGATCTAATGGGAGTTGATGCCGTACGAATTTACCATGAACAGGCTNTGTTTAAAGAACCNAATGGAGGGAAAACAGCTTGGCATCAAGATCAATACTACTGGCCACTCGCAACAGATAATGCAATGGGAATGTGGATGCCTCTGGTAGATACCCCAATTGAAATGGGGCCAATTCAATTCGCCACAGGATCACAGGTCAACGGTTTTATGGGGCAGTATGCTATTTCGGATTCATCGCAAGATTTTTTCCAACAGTTCATTGAGNAGAAGCAATATTCTTGCTGGCAAGTATCTATGNGTGCGGGAGATGCTACATTTCACAATGGATGGACCATGCATGGCGCTACAGCCAATCAAACAAAAACCATGCGTGAAGCTATGATTGTCACCTATTACCCTGATGGTACCANGGTTGATAAATTATGTAACCCAAGTCGTTCTCATGATGCTCAGAATTTTCTTGGTGGTAGGAAAGAGGGGGACTTGGCCGATAGTGAAATGAACCCAGTGCTTTATCGAAGGTGAAAGTACTNGGAAGTCGAAGAAACAGGTTAAACCTTAGACTTGGCAGAATTTAACTTCNATTTATCTATATCTTTGATCTATACTATAAAGTTGCAATCACTGATTTTTTGCAATTTATCAAGCGAGTTTGTCATGGAGTTAGAAACATGAAATTTGGTATCTCCGGCAGTACAGCAAAAAGCATCAAAAAACCTTGGGGTTCGGAAGAGTGGCTAGAACTCAATGCCCACTATTGCTACAAAATAATTAATATAAATTCCGGATACAGAACAAGCCTACAATACCACCAACGTAAAGTTGAAACGCTCTTTGTTAAGAAAGGTGAAGCTACGGTACTGATCGATGATGAGTGGTTTGACATGTCTGAAGGTGATTATTTCACCATACATCCGGAAACTCAGCATAGGATTTTAGCCAAAACGGATTTAGAGTTGCTTGAAGTATCCACTNCCGAAGTGGATGATGTTATCAGGGTCGAGGATGACAGCAANAGACCTAGCGGNAAAATAGATTCTGAGCATCGATAGTANGGATTNCTNACTTNNAAATATATGCTTAATTTAAGCGCAAACCATTCAAATAANCAACAAGTTTGGAATGTTGTTGAAAAAGAACAAATATTTTTGTAGAATAGTGGGATTGAAGATAAAGAAGTTATCAAAATCACACTTCAACTCGAGCTTCATGGAGGAAGATTCACAATGTCCAATGATAAAGAATACAAAGTGATCGGGACTCGCCCCATCCGTCATGATGGTGTTGATAAAGTGACTGGCCGTGCTCTGTATGGTGCTGACTTCACAATGGTGGGCTTATTACACGGCAAGGTATTAAGAAGTCCACATGCACATGCACGTATCAAGTCTATTGATACTAGCAAAGCAGAAGCACATGCGGGTGTTAAAGCAGTTGTCACTGCAGATGACATGCCAGAGACANACGGGGGATCGGTTGTACTTGGTGAAGGTGGAGCAACGGATATTAAATTCCTCCAGGATAATATTTTAGCTAGTGACAAAGCCCTTTATAAAGGTCATGCAGTGGCTGCTGTTGCTGCAACTAGTCCGCATATTGCTGAAGAGGCAACGGGTCTAATTGAAATAGACTACGAGATTTTNCCGCCAGTGATGGACGTGCGNAAGGCAATGGCCAACGACGCCCCTTTGTTNCATGAGGATCTCAAAACAACCTCGCTCGGAAAAACTTCTGCAGGGTCNAGCAATGTAGCTAAGCATCTCCAGTTTCANCAAGGAGACATTGAAAAAGGATTCGCTGAAGCTGATGAAGTTGTCGAAAAGGAGTTCAAGACGGCAACAGTTCATCAAGGNTACATTGAACCGCATAATGCNACCGCACTCTACAAATCGGATGGGCATTTAACAGTTTGGTGCAGTACACAAGGTTCGTTTGAAGTTCGCGATCAGTTGGAAAANATTTTGCAGATGCCNGTTTCGGATATCAAAGTTGTGCCTATGGAGATTGGTGGTGGTTTTGGTGGCAAGATCCCTGTTTACCTTGAGCCTGTAGCAGCATTGCTATCGATGAAAACTTCGCGCCCCGTTAAGATTTTGATGGATAGGGCTGATGTNTTCGAAGGTACCGGACCAACAGCTGGATCCTATATTACCGTCAAAATGGGAGTTAACAAAGATGGACAGATCACCGCTGCCAAAGCGGAATTGATCTATGAGGCAGGGGCTTATCCAGGTGCACTTGTCGATTGTGGTGCGCAGTGTATTTTCTCCCCATATAGCATTGACAACTTCCTCGTCGATGGTTATGATGTCGTTCTCAATATTCCTAAAACAGCACCTTACAGAGCTCCAGGTGCTACTAATGCTGCTATGGCAGAAACCGTAGTCGATGAGTTGTGCGAAAAACTGGGGATGGATCCACTAGAGTTTCGAATTAAGAACGGTGCACAAGAAGGAACTCGGCGTGTTGATGGACCAATCTTTCCCAAAATTGGTCATATCGAGACCGTCGAAGCGGCAAGAGCACATGAACACTACAATACACCGCTCGGAGGGGAATACCGTGGTCGAGGTGTTGCTTCCGGATTTTGGTTCAATATTGGTCTGAAATCGAGTGTTTCCTTGAACGTTAACTCGGATGGCACCATTAACCTGATCGAAGGTTCCACGGACATTGGTGGAACAAGAACGTCAATCGCCATGCAAGCGGCAGAGGTTTTGGGTATATCCGCAGAAGATGTCAATCCATCCGTAGTCGATACCGACTCTGTTGGATACACGGGTGTAACTGGTGGTAGCCGAACCACATTTGCCACTGGATACGCCGCAATCGAGGCAGCAAACGATGTTGTTAGACAAATGAAAATCTTTGCTGCCAATTTGTGGGAAGTTGATGAAAATGAAGTTACCTTTGACAATGGTAACTTTAGAAATGCAAACGGAAAAGTGCACAATGTCTTCTTCAAGGATCTGGCAAGTATAATCAGCGATGAAGGTACGCCAATTGTTGGACGTGGAGCAGTAGATCCCAAAGGCGTTGGTGGCGCTTTTGCTACGCATATTGTCGATGTTGAGGTGGATCCGGAGACTGGAAAGGTTGCGATCCTGCGTTACACCGCGGTACAAGATGTAGGAAAAGCGATTCATCCGAGCTATGTTGAAGGACAAATACATGGTGGCGCTGTTCAAGGCATAGGTTGGGCTTTGAATGAAGAATATATTTATAATGATGAGGGGCGAATGACAAACTCTAGCTTTCTTGACTATCGGATGCCGACCAGCTACGATGTACCAATGATCGAAGCTGTTATCGTTGAAGTGCCAAATCCAGGTCATCCATATGGGGTTAGAGGGGTTGGAGAAGTTCCAATTGTCCCACCTGCGGCGGCGATTGCTAATGCAATCTATGATGCTATTGGTATCCGAATGAAAGAACTTCCCATGTCCCCTGACCGGATTTTGGCAGCCATGGGAAAAATCTAATCCAAATTTTGCTGTGTCTTGTTCTTTCTCCGTATGCGTTTTTGTCATTTTGGTGGGGAAAAGTTAAGATAATATAGTCGTAGATGTTAGTGAAATATATTAGTGTTGTTGAAAAAAAATGATAATAACTTGACGCCTTTAGCATTGTTAGTGTATAATCCACGTGGTTTTCTGGAGAATTATCCTGCCAAATATTTGTAGAAGTTCAAGGAATGCTTCATTCCTACAGCGTTTTCAGGGTTGATGCTCTTCTCAAATTGTCCGTTCTATTTAATGCGAAACTTTCCTTTGTAGAATCCTTTTTGAATGCCTTGGAAGGTGTGTAGTTTATATTATTTTGATGTGCATGTGCGAATTCGAGGCTGCTTTATAATTTTGTAACGCAATAAAAAAATCAAAAAGCTACGTTTTAGGAAAAACCTTTCTTTTTCCGGATTTTTACAATTTTAAGACTAGAAATTCCACGAGCAGCCTCGCAAGAACCCAACAATCTAGCATTTGGATTGGAAAACAATTTCTTAATGAAACCTGTGTAGCCCAAACTAGGGGGGAGACGAAAAATATGCAGAACCTTAACATTGTCGCATTACAAGATATGACAATTGCTGAATTGGGCAAAATGGCTAAAAGTTTTGGGCTAAACGGATATAGTGGTCTGCGAAAGCANGATATAATTTCATTAATTGTTGATGCNAAGGCTACCCGAAACGATGGATTAATGTTTGGNGGTGGAGTTCTGGAAGTTTTACCCGAAGGCTATGGGTTTTTGAGATCTCATCGGTATAATTATCTACAAAGTAACGACGATATCTATGTATCTCATTCACAGGTTCGAAAATTCGATCTTCGGACAGGTCATACGGTTGAAGGTCAAATTCGGCCACCGAAAAAAACTGGCGATAAAGAAGAACACTACTACGCTCTATTAAAAGTTGAGAAGATAAATGGAGAACCACCTCAAAATTCAAAAGATAGGATTTTGTTTGATAACCTAACACCAATTTATCCTCATGAACAACTCAGACTTGAGCATGATCCAAAGGAGTTTGCAACGCGTATCGTTGACCTGATGTGTCCAATTGGTAAAGGTCAGCGAGGGACAATTGTTGCCCCCCCATATAGTGGAAAAACTACTCTACTAAAAAATATAGCNCAAGGGCTTGCTTCCAACCATCCAGATGTATTGTTGATGGTGTTATTGATAGACGAACGTCCTGAAGAGGTGACTGATGTAAGTCGGGTTGTTAAAGGTGAAGTTGTCAGTTCTACGTTTGATGAGCATCCAGAACGTCATGTTGCAGTTGTCGATATGGTAATTGAAAAAGCNAAACGCTGGGTTGAGTATGGTCAAGATGTCGTAATTCTTTTGGATAGCATGACCCGTTTTGCGAGAGCGTGTAACCTGGTTGTTCCAACGAGTGGAAAAACATTGACTGGTGGGTTAGACTCACTAGCCTTTGTCAAGCCTCGTAAATTCTTTGGTTCCGCTCGGAAAATTGAAGAAGNTGGTAGTTTAACCATCATTGCNACGGCANTAATTGATACTGAAAGCCGAGCAGATGACGCGATTTTCGAGGAATTCAAAGGTACTGGCAACATGGAAGTCCATCTTGAAAGGTCNTTGTTGGACCGCAGTATATTTCCAACAATCAATATATCTTTGTCCAAAACGAGGCGTGAAGAATCGCTAATGAAACCTGATGTCTTGAGAAAAGTGTGGATATTACGCAAATTCTTGAGCCAGATGGGAGTTGCAGAATCAATGGAATTGCTTTCTGAACAGCTAGATAAGAACCCCACAAATGAAGACTTGCTTGAAATGATGACGACATCCGATCCAACTAAATCAGAATCAGGAAGTAAGAACTCAGCACATCGGTGGCGCTAACATGTTTTGTTTAATTTCAATCATAATATCAAAGGAATGCTGGAGAAATATTGAATTATGAAACCGAATATTCACCCTGAACTTGTAGAAGCCGAGATAAGGTGTATCTGCGGAACAATTTTTAAAACTATGTCGAGTAATCCAAAAATGAGTGTGGAAATCTGCTCAAATTGTCATCCGTACTATACTGGTCAGCAATCAAAAATCATAGATACTGCAGGACGTGTTGAACGTTTCAATCAACGTTATAGTCAAAAGAAGTGAAAATAGAAAATACCACTTTTGATTGAGTTAGCAGAACGAGGTATTTTATATGACAGAAAAACGCGATTATTATGAAGTCTTGGGTATAAATCAATCCGCAGATTTGGATCAAACCAAAAAAGCCTACCGAAAACTTGCCATCAAGTACCATCCTGACAAAAATCCTGATAACTCAGCAGCCGAAGGCAAGTTCAAAGAAGCTACTGAAGCCTATGAAGTTTTAAGTACGCCTGAGAAGCGACAGAGATATGATCAATTCGGTCATGCTGGCTTGGAAGGTATGGATNTTAGTGGTCACAACTTCAGGGGNTTTGAAGATATTGTCAACAACATATTCGGTGATTTTGGNGACCTGTTTGGTTTTTCTGATTCGCGTCACGGTCAATCCGGACCGAAACGTGGACGTAACCTACAATATGACCTCGAAATCGATCTTGAAGATGTCGTAGAAGGTAAAACCACTGAGATCAACATACCTCGCCTTGAAACTTGTGGAACCTGTAATGGTAGTGGAGCAAAGCCGGGAACCCAACCTCAAGTCTGTCCNGAGTGTACTGGGCGTGGAAAAGTTAGCATGCAAAGTGGCTTTTTCAGCGTTACCCGAACTTGTGCTCGTTGTGGNGGACAAGGGCGTGTTATTCTTAACAGTTGTAAAACATGTGATGGTGAAGGTGTGACACAGAAGACNCGAAATCTGCGCGTGTCGGTNCCAAAGGGCGTTGATACTGGTAACCANTTAAAGGTTAGTGGTGANGGGGANTCTGGTGTAAATGGAGGACCTCCTGGAGACCTCATTGTTGTGATTCACGTCAGNTCGAATGAACAATTCGTCAGACAAGGTAATGATCTAATTACTGCGGTTTGTGTTACGTTTACACANGCTGCACTTGGTGTGGAAGTTGACGTGCCNACTATCANCGGCGATACTGAAGAATTGCANNTNCCTCCNGGNACTCAATTTGGTGATCGTCTGAGAATTAGTGGTAAAGGTATTCCATACTATAATAGCCGAACCTCTGGCGATTTAATAGTGATTGTCGAAATACAAACACCAAAGAACCTGACTACTCAGGAAAAAGAATTATTGGAAACCTTTGCCGAGACACGTGGTGGACAAATCGAATCTGATACTAGCAATATTCTACGTAGAATCGGCGAAAAATTTTTCCATCGTAATGCAGATGGAAATAGATAATAACCGTAGTCTCACACACTTTCATAACCTCCCAATACATATTATGGTAACGTTGGCACCTGAAGCTCAATGATGAAATGGGCTCAAATCACAGTTGAAACGTCTGAAGAGGCATCCGCTGCAATAGAAAATTACCTTTTCGACCAGAAGGCTAATGGGGTCGAAATCAAGACAGATCCCGATAAAAGNAATCAAACAACTCTGATTGCATACTTNCCTGTCAGTGATTTAGTTGGAACCCGCGTTATCAACCTTCGTAACTTCATAAAAAAATTGCCGAGTTTTGGACTATCAGCTGAAAACACAGAAGTACATCTGAGATCCGTACTGAATGAAAACTGGTCAGAAAATTGGCGTTCGGCTTTTCCTCCACTAAAAATAGGTACACGGATAATCATTGCTCCGACATGGCATCGCGTTGAACCTTCTGAAAATGAAGTTCTGATTCGTCTTAATCCGGGCATGGCTTTTGGAACAGGTCATCATCCAACAACACAGCTTTCAATTTTGTTACTCGAAGGAGTGGTCAAAGGAGGAGAAATTATAGCTGATATTGGTACAGGATCTGGGATTTTGGCCATCGTTGCCGCCAAACTTGGTGCCAAAAAGATCTGTGCGGTTGATTTAGATAAAAAAGNNGTGGAAATCGCGGGAGAAAACTGTGGACATAATTCTGTTGAGGATATCGTTGATGTCAAACAGATGGATCGGGTTTCTGAGCTAAATCAAAAATTTAACCTTATCGTAGCCAACATTTTGACCAAAGTTCTATTACCTATGATACCACAAGCACCTGAGTATCTGAAATCAGGTGGACACCTTATCCTATCGGGCATAATGGAAAATGAAATATACAGAGTAAAAACCGAATTGATTAAGAATAAATTTGAATGTTTAAAAACCCGTCAGAACAACGAATGGNTNGCTATCTTGGCTCGATTGNAAAAGTGAGATCATAAGGATCAATGAATTGGAAAATCGAAATTACTCATAAACCGAATATAGATGATAATGTCGGAAAGGTGTTGCGACAAGATATCATGGACCTTGGAATTACTGATGTTGATGAGGTTCGTACCGCACAGATCTACTACCTTGAAGGTAATATCGATTCGGATATTGTCTATCAGATTGCTTCGAAATTGCTTGCAGACCCAATTACGCAAAATTTTGAATGTAATGATATGGAAACTGTTAGCCCAAATTTGTCAAAAAACGATTTGGCAATTGAAGTTCAGTTTAAATTGGGTGTGACCGATGCTGTGGGTCAAAGTGTGGAAAAAGGAATTTCAGATCTCGGCATTATGGGAATTAAATCGGTTCAAACAGGCAGAAAATATTGGATTAAAGGCAATGTTAATCACACTCAAGTAGAAACCATAGCCCGCCGTTTATTATCAAACGAAGTAATTGAAACTTTTGATATCTATTGATTGGAAGTAGCGTAGCAACGAATTATTGTTGCTAGATTGCATCTAACTAACACTGATGAAATGCTGTATTGAACAGCAAACTTCAGTTGAGTAATCACTCCATGTCTTCTTCCAACCCGTTTGGGCTTCCCTGCTTCAACCCAATTGAACCTGTGTTTTTTCAGCAGGTTGGCCAGTGTAGATACCGAAAAATAGTAGAGGTGATCTGCAGGATGTACATACGGCCAATTCTCCCTCTGAATACGAATTTGTATGCTTTCGCCATTCGGCACTTCAACAACAAGACAACCCTTCTTTGGTTTCAATATGCGGCGTAATTCTTCGAGCAACAAGTTTGGTTCAGGAACGTGTTCCAACACGTGGTAAAGTGTAATCACATCGAAGTAATGACTAGGAAAATCCATCTCAAAAACATTACCGCAAAAGACATTCAGATTATAATTGTCGCGGGCAAAACTTACTCCATCCTGAGACAAATCTACACCGAAGGTTTCCCATCCTCTTTTTCTCGCTAGATATAAGAAAGTTCCCATGCCGCATCCTAGATCTAGGATGCGGCCCTGATATGGGAATTTTCTTTGGATCTCTCCTAACCGCTCTTCCATCTGCAACCATTCCATCTCATTATATTGGATGTGATTGCGTTTTGTAGCTGGGTAATAACCATCAATATAGTTCTCTTCCAAGCTGCTAGATCTCAGGCGTGGGTTAACGTATTTCAGGTTGCAACTATCGCAAGTGACAACTGAAAATCCATCNTTGGCAAACAACGGTCTTGTGTCCTGAACAGCACATACTGGACAGGCAATAAATTCTAGATCCATGGTCTAATCAGGTTTTAGATTCCCACTATTTTTCATGCTAGATATGACATCAAACGCTTTGTATAACCGATTAAAACCTTCGATGACTTCTGCCCGGGAAATAATAAGCGGAGGAGAGATACGCAAGACATTTCCTGCAAGCGGACCAATTAAATGAATTCCATGATGGTAGGCCTGTAAAACTGACTCATTTGCAATTTCGTNTGCTGATTTTCCAGCGTATGCGTTGANTTCTAAGCCCCAAACTAAACCTTCGCCTCTAGCTTGGCCTAAAAATTCAAATTCTTCGATTAGTTTGTAAAGTTGGTCGGCGACAATCTCACTCATTTTANGACAGTTTTCGACAATTGGGAATTTCTCAAAAGTGTCTAANGCTGCAACAACNGCTGCACAACCACGTGGGTTCCCACTGAATGTGTCGGATGCTTCACCATAATCCATGAGATCTAAGATGTCAGCTCTNCCTNCAACAGCNCAAATTGGCTCACCATTTCCAATNCCNTTCCCCATTACAATGAGATCGGGATCCAACCCNTGNTTNTGAAACGCATACATNTCACCAGTGCGNCCATGACAGGACTGAACTTCATCCAAAATAAAAACTACATTATTTTCGTTGCACCAGTCGTTCAATTGGCGAAGATACCATGAGGGTGGATGAAAAGACCCCTTTGCACCAAGGTAAGGTTCTGTCACCAACATTGAAATCTGATTTGGGTATTCTCGCTTAAGTGCATCAAGTTGTTGGCCAATTCGTAAATCCTGATCAGAGGGATGTTCCCGCACATCCCTCTGATCAGCAAACATAATAAAATCGATCCAGCGAACGTTTGGATTTGCGCTCTTTTCTCCAGTGATATCGCCAGCCAGTCCTTTCTTACCATGAAACCCATATTTTGTTGACAAGATAATATGGCGATCCGGATGATAATGCAGCGCTGACCAGATGGCCTTGATAATACCAGAAGAACCGCAAGCCGACCACAATACCCTTTCCATTTTTTTATGGTTAAGATTTTTAATTAAACGTTTGGCTGCAGTTACTTCAATCTCGGTAAGCATATTATAAGCATTTCGTGGCAAGTTGCCAATGTAACTAGCGTATTGTTCTTCAAAATAAGGATGGTTATGTCCCAAATTGGCCACCAATACTCCCGATGAGAAATCAATAAACTCTCGACCCTCAGGATTCCAGAGACGAACACCTTCAGCTCGATCAACTACCAGTTGAGTTGATGTATACGTTTTGTGACTTTTCGGAATAAGGTCAACTATCTGCTTACGAATTTCATTAGACCTATCGTCATTTTCAATATAAATTGGCGTACCTGCCATTAATTCTGCACCTTTTTGAATCCTATACTGATTTGTCGTAAATGTGTCGATTTTCTGTGTATGGGTCAAGAATTGTGATACCATCAATTCCAAACTTAGCAGTTACTGGTGTTCCCATATTTTTCTGCAGATAACCGAAATTAAGGTCCATCACAGTTCTAGCTGTTTCAATGATGGCAACTGAGATCCGACCTTCCTCAGCTGTGGGATACGTTCGATCAATATCTATCAGCGAGTGACCATTGAATTTAATGCGCAAGACACCGAGAATACAGGCAATCAGGCTATCTTTGCCATAGCCAACATAAGCTCTTGATCCATCGTAACGGAACACATCACGTGTAAAGTGTGTATTTGATGTGTGAGACCCACTACCTTCGATTGTGTAGCGCAACCCACGATACTGAGAATCCGACTCTATTTTCCCTCCCGTCATTAAAATTTCGCTTTCCTGATTAACAGGTCCTTCAAAATCATCCGGGGTAATCCAATTATTAGCAAAATGAACATGCATACCATTATCAAAGACGACACTTACTTGTGCCGCATCATAAGCATCAATTCCATATTCCTGAGTTAACTTTATCTTTTGTCCAACAGCAAAAATCGAAACTGGTCTGAGGTTGAGATAACCGACAAACAGATCCGTCCAGTGAACTCCCACATAGCTAAAAGGGTCACTTTTTTCTACCCACTTGAATGTTTTCGTTGAGACCTCAAGTGGCTCTTCCAAAACTGCCCGCCCATAGATAGGCGTTCCCATTTGATCTATGAGTTCATGGAATATTTTGAGATGGTCAGGATCGTATCGCTTATGCATGTCCAAACCGACCAATAGCTTTTTTTCTTGTGCGAGTTCGATGATATTGTCCGCTTCTTTAATACTGAGCGTCATTGGTTTCTCAGCTACCGCGTGCACACCTTCTCGAAGCCCATGTAGAATTGGAGCAGTGTGAAGATGATCAGGTGTTGCTACTGCTAGAATGTCAAGATCTGGGAACCGTTCGGTCATATCCACCCATGGAGTTTCACCATAGAAGGTCTCAATCTGTGCATTGGTTAGGTCTGCATACGTGGCTCTCGCGCGTTCTCCCGACACCTTTGTGCGAGTGCCTATACCAACGAGTTCAAAGGTCACATCAGCGAATCCGGAAGCAAAGTCATCATATCCTATTCGACCAAGCCACGGTGAAATTCCACTCCTCTGTAAATCGGCGTAGGTGCGTAAGTGCACATCGCCACCAAACATCCCTGCCCCCACGAGTCCAATTTTTATTNTTCGTTCCATATCGCTTGTAATTCCTCTACAATCAATTGAGCANANGCTAAGTCCTGTTTTCTATTTACTTGATAGGCGATTTTNTTNGCGTTATTTCGGTTNCCCAAATAATAACGCATCCATAAAAATAGTGTCAAGANTGATGCGTCNCGATAATTNCCAGATTTTGCTACTGAAAACGAAGTGTACCCAAACAGTCCGTTGAGTATAAGTGCGTTGAATCCATCTGNCCAATTGTTAGCATAAATTTGTCCTGAACCAGGTAGGATTGTCGAAAGAATTCTGGCAACAGAACCTGATTTTCTTGGTTTTTTGATTGCTTGACTTATTATTACATCAATTTGGTGAAACCTTGAGGTGTTTCCAAAGTATGTTCTGAAGGTTGAGCGTGCTTCCTCCCAACTAAACAGGTAAATCTCGGCAATCCCTTTGAGAAAAAAGGCGTGCTTGTACAACTGATTTGGTATTGGTTGTGATAATATATTAACTAATTTGAGTAAAGCCAGATCTGGTTGATTGTTGGCGAGATAGGTAACAGCCAAGTCGATTTGGATCTTAGATCTAAATTCCAAGTTTTTTGTTCGTTGAGATGCAGAGTTCATTGATTGAATTGCTTGAATCCACAGTTGGTCTGATCTATATGCCAATCCAATCTTATAGCTAATCTCAGCCGATTCAGGAGCATCNGGNTTNAAAAAAAGAAATCGTCTNTATTCGGTAATNGCTTGGCTGTAATTTTCCAAATTGAAAAAGGAATTACCTAGTTCAACTGCAGGGTCTGCGTAAACTAACANGGAAAAGAGAAAAANTATTATCGCCCAGTATCTACACATTTTAATTGATCCAAGAATGCCAATTCTACTTGTTGATTATGTATCTGTGAAGCAATCACAGCCCCATAGATGTTACCCAAGTAAAAAACGCTGGCAACGATACCGAATGTCCACCCTTTAACCGAGCNGACTCCGTTTTGATGGAATCCATCGTAAGCTAGCCAACTGCTGAGTCCGATAGTAATCATTGCATTCACCGCATCAGCAGCGCGGCCATTGTAAATCTTGCCTGTGCCTGGAATGACTGTAGAAAGNCAACCAGCAAGTATTGGACTTTTTCGTGGTAGGTGTTTCCCGTTGACCGCGAGTCTCTGATAGACTGCATTACTTTCTCGAACATCAGTTGGGAGGTTCTCAAGCTCGAGTTGATTGAACAAATCAAGTGCAGAATCCCAACGCTTAAGCATCAACAGATTAATACCGATCAACTGGCGAGATTTTGGTTCANTAGTTTTCGTAAGAAACTCAATTGCTTTTTNGTACTNATTANTTAAAAAGTACGAATACGCAACCTGATAGTAAACAGTATTGGCTAATTGACTACTAGGTTGTTTTTTTAGGATCCAATTGAAAGTGTTCAGTGCCTTATCAATTTGCCCAGTTGCACGGTAACTCAGCCCAATTCGATACCAGACCTGATTGTCATCTTTGGGATTGGTGAATAGGTAACGCTGATATTCACCAATCGCTGGCAGGTAGTCACCTTGGCCATAGAGGTAATCTGCAAATTTTCGAATGTTTTGAGGATTGTTATAGTCAATAGAATCAGCACTTACCTCTGAAGCAAGTACCAAAAAAAGTATGACAAAACAAATCATCATCTCAATGATTGATGCGAATAATAATCAATTGGATCGGAGGCTAGGCCTGTTTGGGGATCAATGGGGTAATAGAATATAGCCGTTCCGTTGCATCGACAAAGACGGTCAGNGATTAGTGCAATCCCCCGCACAATACCAAATCTCTGGATTGCGGACATTCCAAACCGAGAACAACTAGGTGTGAAATTGCAAACTTCACTATCTTGTGACGAGATAAATTTCTGGTAGATTTTAATCAATCCTGTTGAGATCAACTTAAATTCAGATATTTCTTGAGGATTGAAAATTCTATTTGATCGTTTCATGGGAATTGCAATTGGGTTAGACTTCAGGATAAATGTAAGATCAGCCAATTCATCAGGAATAGCTGGGGAAAGAATGAAATTCAAAATTGTTATACCGATAAGCGAACGAATTACCACACGATTTCTCTGGCTTTCATCGATTTGGAGAATCTATTTTGACTATAATATCTCAATTACATTCTCGGGAGGTCTACCAAGAACAGCTTTATTATTATTAACAACTATTGGTCGTTCAATTAGTACTGGATTATCAACCATAATCTGGATCCATTCTGCCCTCGATCGATTATCATTAATAGAAAGCCCAAGTTCACTGAAACGGTCTTCTTTCTCACGAATCACTTCGATTGGTTCCCTATCGAGTTGGCAGAGGATATGATCAAGCTCTTCAACAGTAGGCGGTGTTCTCAAATACTCAATTATTTTAATTTCTTGTTCTCGTTCCCTGAGGAGTTGCAGTGTTGCCCGACTCTTAGAACATTCTGGGTTGTGATACACCTTTGGAATTGATGACATAAATCGCTCCTTTATTTTTAATCTTGAAGATTTTGCATAAAACGACGAAAATCAAAGAGGACGTGTGCAAGATCTGGAAGAACCTCCATTATGTCTGGAGTGGTTTTGTAAAGTGAGTAACATAGATCCCCTAAATTTTTTAGAGGTTTTAATAAATCGATCGCTGTATCAGATGCCGGGATAGGAATAGATGTTTCCCATAATTGAATGGGGATTCCTTCTTCCATTATATGCAATCGAAATTCAGCGATATGATGTTCCATGTCCCAATAAAGCTCCAACCAAGATTCTTCTGTTCCTGCAATTGGTATGATCAGCGCACGTTCCGACAAATTGCTCCTCGCTAAAAGCTACCTGATACAGATATTCTTTGTGAATCACCAAGATCATGAGATTTAAATGCATAATCAGCAAACACCTGTGCTTCTTGGAACTGAAGTCGGAACCCAACCCCCGANGAGATTCTACCTCCTCGACCACCCATACGGAGCGCAACCAATTTAAAGAGCCTTAGCTCAGAACCATAGTAGACTAGTATTTCACTGTTTTGATCGGCTTTTAGATCTTTTTGCCGAGATTCTGCATCTATACCGAATATTAGGTGTCCAATTTTGCCTATACTGAATCCGTATGAACTACCGATTCGCAATCGAGTTTTACGTGTGAAGGTCGGATTACTTGTCGTATCCCAAGCGATTTGTGTGCCGGTAGCATCTTGGATCATGAGACCGATTCGAAAATTACTAATCGGTTGAAAAACCATTCCAAGGTCAATTCCAAAACCGTTGCCAGAATTTTTGAAGATGGTCTGTCGTAAAATCTTGAGATTGCCGCCAACAGATAGATTGGCATTTACTGCTCGGGCGTATGAAATCAAGATCGCGTTGTCAGCATTACTGAAATATTCGGCAACAGTTGGACGGTCAATGTAGAATTCTCCGGGATCTTTCTCTCCATTTGCATTCTTATCTTGAAAAGACCCAAGTTCCCCATCACCATTAACATCGATGAAGGTGGTTCTGGGAATTTCATCAACTCCCAAACGAATCCAACTTACACCTACACTTCCAATATCCTCGATTTGTTGGACATAGTTAATAAAGCTATATTGCACTAACCCTTTATTCAAAAATCCACCTTGGCCAGATCTAAAACTGTCAGAATACATTGTAGAAAATGCATGGTTGCCTGCTTCCGTTAACCCTGCGGGGTTCCAATATGCTGCTGTGGAATCATTGGCAATGGACACAAACATCCCTCCCATTCCCAAGGCTCGTGCTCCAACACCTAGACTCAAGAATTCGGCTGGGTGGCTACCTTCCTCTGCTATCGTAAAGCACACCGGAAGCAAGACAAGAACGAGCATAAATCCAGCAAATTTTTTAGCCACTTTGCAATAAAACAGCGTTGAATTTGAATTTATTGTTAACTCTTTATTTCGCATTTAGGAACCTAACTGATTTCTACGTAAGAATTTAACCAGGAGCAAAATCATAAATTGGTTGTTGAATAACAACGCTTAATACACTCCAAAATGCTCCTACACAATATTCACCCAATAGAACACCAAAGAAAAATAGCACCGCTTTATGATACAGGGCGACACCACCAAATCTCAAGATAATCCATTTAATGGTAGAACTTATCACCAAACATGACCAAAAGTAACCAACACCACCCGTCATCGAAATAGCGTATCCAGCAGGATGGAGGGGCCACCAGATAAATCGCATTCGCATCAGCATTAAAATAAAAGTGAAGGCCATACTGCCTGCCATGAACCCAACGGCAGGAATATCCATTTCTTTAGGGTAAGTCAGTGTAGTATCAAGCCATTGGAAGATATAAGTCACATGCCCAATAGAAGGACCAATTCCGCCACCAGCACCGGTGACGGCACCACCTAAGCGATAAAGTTCACTTATCGTAGCCCAAAAGGAAGCAATGGAACCAAAGATTACAGCGATGATCATTGCTGTAACTAGTCGTTTGGTATTCATTTGGGTTCGCTCTGCCATTTTGAACGATTCGAGTTGATGAGGCATTATGTGCTCTCGATAACCACGGCCACTAAAAAACCAAAAGAGTGTAAAAACAGTCAGGTTCTTTGGTCCAACTGCACGCGTACCCAACAGGTTTATCAGAAACCGTTGTCCATTTACCCAACCGGCCATTTCGTGAGCAGGAGGGCCAATTTCCGCACGAACTCTTGTGATGGCCAAGGACAGTGCAAAAAAGAAAGCAAAATAAGGAAGAATGATCAGTAATGTCATCCCCGCTTTCAGACAGAACCAAATGATAAATGTACTCGCCAAAATAATCAGCAAAATAGCCGTCCGGTAACGAATAGGTTCGGTGGAATCATCGATAGCGCTCGACCTCCCCAAAACAATGTTTGCGACATTTCGCAGATGCCTTCGTGTCACGACCAATGTAGCAATGAATATAGCCATCCAAGCCCCAATGGATTGTTCATCAAAATATGGGGCTGGCATACTGACCGCACTGGCAAAAACTCGCTGTAATTTTTCGACAACATAAAAGAACCAAATTGAAAACGAGAGATCAAGTGGCAGTAAAAACCCAAGGCCAATCACAAAAGGGTAAAGTGGTACGGTAATACCACCAACGGCATTCCAAGGTTTTTCCGTAAAGAATCGACCCCAGTTTCGCGCGTTGTGACGAACACTAAAATCTGGCAGGGATGGGTAAAAGTATGCCAGACCATGCCAGATGTCCAGNACAGCNGCAATCATAAAACCNTACCATAATACACGATTTTGAAAGAAACCGGAAGCACCTCCTCNATCTGTAATTGCTAATGGTAACTGGATAATCGGATACGCTAGCTTTTCGTGNTCTGTCCANTGCTTACGNACAATCACGTTCATNCANATCATNANCANNCCAAGNGCAAGNATAAATACTGTCCACCAAAGTGTTGGACCGACCCATGCATTCAGGATTTTAGAGGTNTAAAAGTTAGNATCACCTTCGTAAAATCCACGAATAATTTCTTTATCANCGACAACAAGGTGCCTTGGTATATGGGAATGAAAAAGGGNTGCCCAGTCATTTTCAGGTGTAGCAAACCAAAAGGCGTGGGGAATGGCTGGAATGGTAAGAGCAAGCGTATCATGNCCAGCAAGNCCAGATGCAATTGAGAGCATGGCATAGATGGTAATCATCTCAGCTTGTGTCAATGCNGCTTTTGGCNCAAACCTTTTCAGAAGGAGATTAATCAGGATCAAACCGAATAGATTGAGGACAACATTCCAAAACAGCGAGATGGTCGTGGGATGACCAGAGTGCCAAATACATTCGACCTCAATAANCCAAAAAACATTCGGCGGAATCAGCAGAAGTCCAATCAGGATTGACCGCCAAGTAACAGCTGTTTGATGGTGNTGATTTCTCTGTTTCACATATGCCACCAATNTAATTATCGATTCACAATTCTAACCTTATCACCATCTTTTAGCGAATGNTGNCCTGAGATTACAACCTGCTCTCCNATTGAGAGACCGCTTCGAATTTCAGCAATNTCANCCTTGGACANCCCNAATTCTATTTGCCTTCGCGNGCTGATACTGGAATCAATTATAAATACCGAATANTCACCCGACGCAATATTNCCAACAATAGCAGATTTNGATAATATAATGACCTCTTTACGGATTTGTAGCGGTATCGTTACTTTTGAAAACATTCCAGGTTTNAGCCGCAGATCAGGATTGCTAAGAACTATTTCCACTTTTGCAGACCTACTTGAGATATCCAAGACGGGACTCACTCCAGCGATCCGGCCAGAAAAGGGTTCATCCCAACTATCCACATTAATGCTAACTTCACGTCCAACTTCAACTTTAGGCAAGTCTGATTCAATGACGTACACCACGGCCTTAACTGAGCGCATATCCACAATTTCGCAGATAGGTACCCTAGGAGCAACCATGTTGCCTGCATCAAGATTGCGCTTTGAGATAGTTCCTCCAATGGGGGCAACAATTTTTGCGTATGAGAGCATTTTCTTGGCAAGATCGACAGAAGCTTGTGCTTGAATTACAAATGTTTCAGCCGAGGAAATTTCAGCCTCCCAGCTCTTAGCATTCTCTAGAGCTTCAACTGACTGCAAATTTGCTCGCGCGGTTTCGACCTGAGATTGCATCAGAGATATATCTTTTTCCCATGTTTTTGTTTCCTTGGATAATCGTGCTAGTCTGACTGCTGCTTCGGCTTGTTTAACCTGTGCACCAACGGCACGGATATCTTCCTCCTGAGGGCCTCTCTCAATAAGTTTTTTCTGTTCAATTGCAGCATCGTATTGTGCTTTGGATACATTAAGCTGTGCTTGGATATTATCAAAAGATTGAGCACTTATAGCACCATCATTAAACAGAGGCTTCATACGATTATAGTTACCCCTAATGTTAGTCAGGTTTGCTTCTGCCCGATCAACATTAGCTTGGGCTTGTTTTTTATCTTCTTCCCGTGTCCCACCTCGAATTTTTTCAAAATTTGCTTGTAGAGAAGCTAAACCTGCTTCGGCTTGTTCGATTTTTGACAGTGTCTGTTTTTGAGATAGATCTAAAACCTGCTGAAGCTTAGTTTCGGCTACAGATAATTGTGCTCGGGCTTGTGCAACCTGCGCGGCAATACGAATTTTTGCTAGTTTTTGAGTTTGAGTATATTTTATCTCAGCAGCGTGATATGCAGCTTGTGCTTGANGAAGACGCAACTTCAATTCTTCACTTTCAATAACTGCAACTATATCTCCTTTGGTAACAGCTTGGCCTTCACTGACGCGTATTTCAATAACTTCACCCACTACTTGTGACATAACAACCACTCGCGAATTGGCTTTGATTGATCCAGACAGCTCAAGATCNNTTTGAATATTACCTTTCTTCACCCTTGTGACTTCAACCGGTTTGACGTTTTCAGCTACGGATCCGGACCCCGTCTGATTCTTTGAACTAAGACCACCAGATTTTTGACATCCGATACCAAGCCAAATGAAAAATATGGAAAAATAGAGGATGTAATTTATTCTCAACATTATATTTGAATACTCACGATTAATTGTTTGAATCCTTAGTAATCATCAATCGGAATCATACCATAAATTAGCTTTCATTTTTTTTCGATTGGTGTCCCAACAGCTTTTTGGAGGTTTGCATGTNCAACAGCATAATCACGAAGTGATAAAAGGCGACTGATTTTTGCTTGTGTTAGCGCTAGTTGAGCATCAGTCAACTGAACACTTGTNATTAACCCATTTTTATATTGCAAATTTGCCAAACGAACTCCCTCTTTAGCTTGCTCTATAGTTTCTTTTTGCACCTCAATCAGCGTTNGNGCTTCCACTAATTTTAANTAAGCAGAACGTACTTCGAACTTAACAACGTCTTGTGTTTGTTCTTCTTGCAATGNGAGTTGTTCCACATTCAATTCAGCTCGTTGTACTTGCGCTTTAGTTACCAAACCGTCAAATATAGGGTAATTTAGCGAAAGACCAATATTCCATATTCGGTTCATGTTGGACAGTTTTTCGTTTTCATCAAGTTGATAGTTGGAAAAGAGTGANAGGCTTGGTCGAGCATTTGCTTTTACCATTGCNACTTCTTTTTTNCTTATCTGTTCTAGATAATTCAGTTGATTGAGCTCCGGTCGGTTTTTAGTTGCTACTTGTACTAATTGGTGAAGATCCAATTTGATTGTTGGCTGATTAAAATCTCCTCGAATTCCAATTTTATCCTGTTGGTTAATATNCAATAAATTCTTAAATGCNTCTTTAGCAATCAGAATTGCATTTTTGGCACGGATGAGTTCTGATTTAGCATTTGCAAGTTGAACCTTGGCACGAAGCACATCAAAATTGGTCGATGTCCCTGAATCAAATAGCTTCTGCGAAATGCTAAGTTGTTGTTTGGCCAAATCAACCGTACTTTGCGACACTTTAACGAACTCCATAGTAGCCAGTAGACCATAAAAAGCCTGGGCCACGTCAAAGTGCAACTGGTTTCGCTGTTTCTTAAGCTCTTCCTCAGTGGCTTGAACATTCAGGTTGGCGCTTTGATAGGTATACAAGTAACGACCTGAGGCAAACAGTGGTTGTTTAAAAGTCAGACCTGCTTGGAAATTGCGATGTGCTCCAAAAGTTATTTCAACAGGTTCGTTCCCAGGTGAAAACGGAGGGAGCACATTTTTGGCCAGTTCACCGAAATAGGTATAGTTTCCTGTAAAACTGATGGATGGTAAGGCAAAAGGTTTTGCAATACGCTGTTCTTTCTTGACTTGCTTCAGTTTTACTTTGACAGATCGGATCTGTAAGTTATTGTTTTCTGCTAACTGGATACTTTCTGCAAGAGTCAAAATGGTGACGACATCCTGTGCNAATACAGGAGAAATGCAGAATAATACAAAANAAAACAAAACCAACCCAGAATTAAGAGCAAACATTCCCAATTACCTTAAAATGCGAAAGGGAATAAGCATCGGGAAATAGCTTTAAGTTAGCCAAAAAGCCAAAACCCGAATACTTACTCCCTATCNTATTCTTCAGTAGGCACAAGATTCAGAAGGCANAAGATTCAGACTTATTGTGCCGCAATAATTGTTCCCCACTCACCAATTGCCCAGACTGTGCCATCTGCAGATTGAGCAATACCAGATAAGTTGTTTTTTGTTGGGCTTGCTTGCATAAGCCAAGTGATTCCACCATCCGTCGTTTGGAGTATTACACCATTACTACCAATAACCCAGCCTGTTTCTGNATCAGCGAAAGTAACCCCATGTAGATTTTCATCAGTCGGAGCAATTTGTCGTATCCAAGTAGAACCACCATCNNGAGTCGCATAAATCGCACCTTGGCTGCCAACAATCCAAGCAATATCAACATTAAGTGCAAAAACGGATCTCAGCTCTTCAGAGCAACCGTATTGCGCCTGCCACATCTTACCACCATCGTTTGTTTTGGCAATCGCTCCACCTGCACCTACAGTCCAACCAGTGTTCGTATCCACGAAGTACACACCAAACAAATTGCTAAANTCGATTTGCGGGTTATTAGTTGACTGCCCTAACCAATTTTTACCTCCATCGCTAGTGTGAGCAATTTTGCCCATTTCTCCGACTCCCCATCCATGAGTTGAAGTTGGAAAATGAAGGTTGTAGAAACCGAGTGCGCTTTTCCAACTTGTCATGGGATCATCAAATACAATTCGTTTGGCTGTTCCGTGCCCTTCATCGCTCGGGTCGTTGACCATCTTCCAATTGTTACCACCATCAGATGTTTCAATCAGCGTGGCGTTACTACCGACAACATACCCCTGAGTTGGTGAAACAAAACCAATACCGAACAACTCAAATACGTTTCCGCTGTTTTGCTCAGACCAAGTTTTACCACCATCATTTGTGTTTAAAATAGTCCCTGACAANCCAACTACCCATGCTTTCTTGGNGTTAACGAAGGTGATCTTTTTCAAGTCGGCATTACTCGAGATAACATCCCAAGATGCACCCCCATCGGAACTGTGAAGAATGGNGCTATAATCTCCAACGATCCACGCTTCTTTTTCCGAAANCATGTAAACTGAATTCAGTTTGTTCGGTACGGGACGAGGGTTTAATGCGNTCCATGTTGCGCCNGCATCAATCGTTCGTAGTATCACTCCGAACTCNGCTGCAGCGAGACCAATATTCTGGTTAGCAAAGTGGATACCCCAGATGGGTTCTGGCATTCCATTTGAATTAGGCACATTGCTGTCTTCCGTTCGGTCTTCCCAATTTTCTCCACCATCTATGGTATGGATCAAAGCACCATTTCCGCCTGCAGCCCAGCCAACTTTACTTGTAAGCATACAAAGAGATGACAGGCTTGAAGCAGTTTTCCCTTTCTGGTCTATCCATGTTGAGCCACCATCTATCGAGT
>NZUQ01000091.1 GCA_002697225.1 Candidatus Poribacteria bacterium | reverse complement strand
AAGGGTTAGGTAAAGTGTACCAAGTTTATGTCGGATCTGTAGATGAAGTTAGAGTTTGGAACCGAACACTAGGATAGAATGAAATTTTAAAAAGCATGAAAGTTGACATGTCTGCCAATACTAAAGGCAAAGTTGCTACTCTTTGGTGTTGTATCAAAAGGATGGTTATACTTTCATGGTAATTGGTGGCTGAATCCGAGTTGGTAAAAGTGTGCAGAAAGCCTCTCAAAAGAGCCATGTTGAGGTTGGTGAGGTTAGAGTGAAAGCACTCAGCGCAGATAAAATTGCCGCTGATATTTTAAAAGCGTCATTAAGCACTTCAACACCAGTTGATTTCGTTGGTTAAGATAACAATAGCTTGGGAATGCTAAAATCTGATTAATGCTCATAATAATATAGATCTGGATTGTATTTAGGCGATAGGTGAAGACTTAGTAACCTATCGTCCTTTTTTTATTGTTCTATGCTTATTTGTATTGTGTAAGGTTTTTACTAGATGTTGACATATAGATATCTATACTCACTCGATTCGACAGCTTTTTAGTATCTAAACGGAAGTTAATTTCTATCATATCTCTGTTTTTACAGTTGATAGTCAAGTAGGTTAAGCACTTGACTTCGCTATATTGGTTCAGTAGAATTACCCTTTAGAACAGGAAGAGAGAATGGAAGCAACATTTCAAAGAATTTACATGGATCATCATGCTACAACCCCTTTGGATCCACGTGTTTTAGAAGTGATGATGCCTTATCTTACCAACGAATTTGGTAATGCTTCGAGTAATACTCATGTTTTTGGGTGGCGCGCCAAAGAAGCTGTAGAGTTGGCACGACAGCAGGTAGCTAGACTCATTGGATCTAGTCCAAAAGAGATTATTTTTACCAATGGTGCAACAGAATCCGACAATCTGGCGATTAAAGGTATTGCCCAACAATATCGCCGAAAAGGGAATCATCTCATTACTTCTCAAATTGAACATAGTGCGATTCTTGAGTCCTGTAAAATGCTCGAAAAAGATGGATTTGAAGTCACATTTTTACCTGTTGATCAGTACGGTATGGTTGATCCCCAAGATGTGAAAGAGGCCATCACTGACCATACAATACTGATTAGTATCATCTATGCTAGTAATGAAGTGGGCACAATTAATCCATTAACTGAAATCGGAGAGATCTCACAGAATCATGGTGTCCTATTTCACTCAGACGCTGTACAGGGAATTGGAAAGATTGAGTCAAACGTTGATACCTTGAAAGTGGACTTGATGTCGCTGACAGCGCACAAAATGTATGGCCCTAAAGGGATCGGTGCGCTCCATATTCGTAGTAAACGACCTAAAATCCGAATAACTCCACAAAACCATGGTGGAGGTCAGGAAGCTAAAATTCGTTCAGGCACACTAAATGTTCCTAGTATCGTTGGTTTTGGTAAAGCATGTGAAATTGCCCAATCTGAAATGGCAGCTGAAGCAAAGCACCTTACACATCTGCGTAATCAGCTACGCCAAAGGATATCCGAAAATATTGATTTTACACATGTGCATGGTCATCCAGAAAAGCGATTGCCAGGCAACTTAAATATCAGCTTTGAATTTGTTGAGAGTTTGTCCCTACTTGAGAACCTCAGCAATATAGCATTATCAACTGGTTCTGCATGTTCATCATCATCAATCGAGGCTTCACGTGTATTGGTGGCCATGGGGGTTGAAGAAGAACTGGCTCGAGCACCAATCCGTTTTGGATTAGGGCGTGGCAATACGTTAGATCAAGTTAATTTTGTTGCCGCACAATTAGCAGAACAGGTGACGAAATTACGAGATTTGTCTTCGATGTACAAGATGGTTAGGAAAGGTGGCTACCAAACAGTATGAGGATAAAATTGGTTTCAGCTGTCCCTCTCTTTGTATGTCTCGTTATATTTATTACGTGTAGCAATGATGAAGAGGAAGCAACAGAGCAATCTCTGGCTGAAGCTCCGTCTGCAGCAACTTGGCTGGTTATTCAAGATCGAATTTTGTCTCAAAAATGTGTGTCATGTCATCAAGACGGTACGTCTGAGGCCCTTCAGTCGGGTTTGCTCCTCACTCCTGATGTCGCATATAATCAATTGATCAACCGGGCACCTGAAAATTCTGCCGCTCGTTCAGATGGTTTGACACTTGTTGGAACAAACGGACCGAAAAGCCTCGTTAAAAGTTTTCTGTGGGAAAAGATAAATATACCTAATGAAGATCATTTCTATCAGGACCATCCAAGTTATGGCAGTATTATGCCGCCTCCACCATCAACTCCACTTACGTACGGCGAATTGGAATTCNTTAGGAAATGGATTATAGAAGGTGCNCCGAAAACAACCGTGGTTGCGGACCCTAAATTGCTTGAGAATGCGGATCGGTATCAACCTCAGGTTGCGTTTACCCCTCCTTTGCCTCCTAAAGATGGTAAACAATTGCATGTGAAACAGTTTGAAATTCNTCCTGATTCTGAACGTGANTTTTTTTATTATANACCNCTGAATAATCCTGAGCCAGTCTATATTAATCATATAGAGATTTCTATGAGGCCTGGGAGTCACCATTTTCTTATATATGGTTTTCAAGCAAACACACCTGCGTTTATGATCCCACAACCTCACGTCTATCGTGAGTTGAGAGACGAAAATGGAAATTACATTCTTACCACTATTCAGTCGATGCAATTTCATACTTTTGTTTCAGGCACTCAATGGCCTAAGATGAACTATGAATTNCCTGCTGGAATCGCATTGAAAATCCCAGCCAATTATGGGTTTGATCTAAATTCGCATTATGTCAATCGTACAAAATCGGAGACATCAGGTGAAGTATATGTCAATCTCCACTATGCGGATTCAAAAGAGGTAAAACATATAGCAGATGTGATTGCTTTTACTAATCTTGATATCCGATTACCTCCACATCGAATTACTANTCTGCAGAGAACATTTAATTTTAAAAAAAGAGTTCACATTTTTCAGCTCTTCTCGCATGCGCACGAACTAAATACCGAATTTCGAGTTGAGGTTAGTGGTGGTGTAAGAAATGGTGAAGAAATTTATTTTACTAACGATTGGGAACATCCTCCCATACTGGAATTAGATCCGCCACTTGTTTTAGATGCTGGCCAAGGGTTTAAACTTATAGCGACATACAACAATACACGAGGTAAGGAAGTCGGTTTTGGATTCCTTAGTACAGATGAGATGATGATTCTCTTTGGTCTGTATTACACCGATTAAGCCGGAAANCATTTAATTNAGTACTTAGTTAGCATAGCTGTTTCAATCGAAAGGAAGAACATGAAGTTTTTTGGGAAGAAGAAGGATGAGGAACAATTGGATCAGGACAAAGAAAAATCGAAANCCATCGCACATCCTGAGCTGAAAGTTATTAGTGGATCCTCGGTTTCTAAATCCACGCCNACGCCAAAACAGCCCATCCCNGAACCAGCAGATGAAGAGTTAATTCCACAAGTGGACAACGTANTTATTGTTGCTAGTGGGAAGGGAGGGGTTGGGAAATCCACCGTTGCCGTGAATATTGCAATTGCNTTATCAGAAATGTGTGATAAAGTTGGCTTGTTGGATTCGGATGTCTATGGTCCCAGNATCCCAACCATGATGGGGATCAAGGAACAACCTAAGACAACTGAAAACAAAAAGCTTATTCCGCTNCNGAGCCATAATATTTCATTGATGTCAATTGGATTCATGGTTAGTGAAGANCAAGCTTTAATTTGGCGTGGGCCAATGATTCACAGTGCGATTCGCCAGATGTTAGGGGATGTCATNTGGGAGGAACTCGATTATTTGGTAATTGATATGCCTCCAGGGACTGGAGATGCCCAGTTGTCGNTAAGNCAAACGTTACCATTAACGGGAGCANTAATTGTTACTACACCNCAGGATGTTGCNCTTGTCGACGTTCGNCGCTCAATTGGTATGTGTNATCGAATGAATGTNCCCATTCTTGGTATAATTGAGAATATGAGTTACTTTATTAGNCCNGAAAANCAACAACGNNTAGCTATATTTGGATCTGGCGGTGGGAAGAAAATGAGTGAGGATCTTGGTATACCATTACTTGGTCAAATTCCGATTGACCCGCAAATCTGCGAATGTGGGGATCTTGGTGTACCAATTACAGTTGCTTATCCTGAATCTCCACAGTCTGAAGCTTTTCGGCANGCAGCACAACAACTTGTTGGACAGGTAGAAGAACTTGAACAGGATGAGCTAACGATCACTTGATTTTTTTAGCACTAATTTTATAAGCATGTGAGAGTCGAGATAGTATTCAATAACGCAGGTTGAATGTATCTCGTTTTTTTACGGAATGAAATAGGGAGCATTGATGTCAGGAAACGAGCCGCTTGNACTGGAACTAATGGATTTGCTGAGGAGTGGAAAATGTAATCACTGATGACATTTCACTCAAGGTATACGAATGTGANGGNGCTGAATTCTTTAAGGCTCTCCCNGATGTTGTCGTNTTNCCAGATTCAGCGGAGGAAATTTCGAAAATCGTNAAACTCGCTAATAAATACAATANGCCTTATATTGCACGTGGTGCTGGAACAGGCCTTAGTGGTNGGACANTACCAATAAACGCAGGGATCATGATTGCCATGAATAAAATGAATCGGATTCTTGNGGTTGATCTTGAAAATCGNCAGGCGATAATTGAACCTGGCGTTGTTAATTTGATGNTGACGCAAGTTGTGCAAGATNAAGGCTATCATTACGCACCAGNCCCATCCAGTCAGCAGGCTTGTAGTATTGGNGGNAATATCGCTGAAAATTCAGGAGGTNCACANACACTGAAGTATGGTGTCACCACNAACCATATTTTAGGGATGGAGGTNGTACTGCCTAGCGGAGAAATTATTGAGTTTGGCAGGGCCGATTGAGGAAGCTCTAGGCTACGATCTACGTGGTCTAATGATAGGATCTGAGGGTACATTTGGTATTGTAACCAAGGCCATTGTCCGGTTAACACGAAATCCACAAGCATACTACACTATGCTTGGTGTATTTGAAACGATTGATGATGCTACTAGTGCGGTATCAAACATAATTGCCGATGGAATTGTACCTGCTGTTCTTGAGATGATGGATAATTTCGTTATTCGTGCTGTTGAGGAGGCTTTCAGTTGGGGGCTACCAACCGACGCCGGTGCGGTACTGATTGTTGAGCTTGACGGTGTCGAAGCTGGAATGTCTGATGAAGCCGATCAGATAATTCGAATACTGGAAGACCACCATACTCGAGAGGTGCGAACNGCGAAGGATGATGAGGATAGGAAAAAACTGTGGACGGCTCGCAAGCGTGCTTTTGGTGCTCTTGGATTGCTTGCACCCAATTATATGACGCAAGATGGTACGGTACCAAGATCCCNACTGCCTAAAATGCTTCGGTTTATTGGTGAAGTGTCGAAGAAATATGATATTCCGATTGCCAATGTTTTTCATGTCGGTGACGGAAATCTTCACCCCATTGTACTTTTTGACAAGAGAGATTCAGATCAAGTAGAACGTGTTCATATGGTTAATAAAGAAATTCTTCAAGCGTGTGTTGATGCTGGTGGAACAATTTCAGGTGAACACGGCATTGGAGTCGAAAAACAGGAGTTTATGCCACTAATTTTTTCAGAGGAAGATATGGATTTCATGGTTACAATTCGAAATATTTTCAATCCTAAGCAATTATGTAATCCCAAAAAAATCTTTCCAATTGATAAAACCATAGAAATTACACCATGAGTGCGGGAAAACGAATAGGACCTATCTCGCATCGGATTATGATTTATGTCTTTGCTGCTATCCTGACCTTGCTTTTAATATGGGCTATTGGATACATCCTGTCTGATATTGGTAATATTAAGGGGCCTGACTGGCAGATCATCCAAACGGAAGCAATTGGCAGCTCACTGCAGGATCAGCAGCAGAAGCTGAACGAAGAAAAAACCACTATTGTTGCCCAGATTGAGAACCAACGGGAAAACCAGAAAATCCTGAAAACTAGCATGGGCAGTTCCAAAGAGACGATGGAACAGTTACTGAGCTTGCATCGACTGGCGTTGGAAAAAAGCGTGAAACCTACTGCGGATCAGCAAAACGCCTTGGCTGAAAGTCAGACACTTTATCTGGCCAGCCAACAACAATTCCAACAGGCCAATAATGAGATTGTCGCTCTGACCGAGCAACAGCGTCAATTACAACAGAAAATAGATATAGTGGCGGAAAAAGTTGACACTCGTCGCGAACTTGGACGGGAAAAGTTCGATACCTTAATGCGTACGCATCGGTGGAAAACAGCCGGTTTAAAACTGTTACTGATAATTCCGCTCTTGTTTGGTGTTACATGGCTTCTTGTTTACAAGAGGAAAAGTGATTTCGCCCCGCTTGTCTTCGCTGCTTTTGTTGCCACTTTCGTTCAAACAGGTATGATTATGCAGCAATACTTTCCAGCTGAATTCTTTCATTACATCTTGATTGGAGTTGCGATTCTTGTTGTTGTTATTATTTTAAGACACTTAATTCAGCTAGCGTCCTCCCCACAAAAAGATTGGTTATTAAAGCAATATAAGGAAGCATATAGAAAATGGCTTTGTCCCGTCTGTAANTTTCCAATCCGTCGTGGTCTTCGCAAAGAANTCGATTGGAGTTCACGTAAGCTCCGAGGAGCAGTTCCTGTTTTGCAAAAAGAAGAAGAAAAATCCGAAGAACCCTACACNTGTCCGTCGTGTGGCCAACTCCTATATGAAAAATGTGAAGATTGTCAATACATTCGTCATTCTTTACTCCCATTTTGTGAAGCATGCAGTGGTCACAAGGAGATGGTGTAGATTCCGAATGCAAAATGCAAACTTTAGTCAGATTGATGGTGTAATTCCGAAGGAGGTTATCGCACCTTCGTTAGTCAGCGAGATACAGAATTTTTTAGACCACGCAGTCAAAAAAAAAATGTCGATTATTCCTGCGGGAAATGGGTCAAAACTTTCAATTGGTAACCCTCCGGNCCAAATAGATTTCCTGCTGACAATGAAAAAATTCGACAAAGTTATTGAATACATACCAGATGATTTAACAATTACTGTTGGTTCTNGTATGTTGTTGAAGGATGTGCAGGAAATTTTAGCTGATAACAANCAATTGCTNCCAACAAATCCACCNTATAATAATGAANCGACGGTCGGAGGAATCGTTGCCACAAATTCTAGTGGCCCCTATCGGCTGCGTTANGGTACTACAAGAGANTTAGTTCTNGGTCTGCGTGTTGTCCAAGCTAGCGGCACAATAATTAAGGCAGGGGGGAAAGTTGTTAAAAATGTTGCTGGTTATGATATCAACAAATTGTATATTGCATCCTATGGCACTTTGGGCATTATTACGGAGGTCTCATTTAAACTTTTCCCTAAACCTGCGATTGAACGGACGATGCTACTAAATTTTAATCAANATGGAAGTGCTCTTCGTGTGGCCACGGAGATCTCACAGTCGCAGTTGTTGCCAGTATTTGTTAGTTTTTTTTCTNCNGGTATTCCTGANACTGAAGTTCTTGATCCGTGTCTTCTTGTTGGAATTGACGGACATCCAAAANCAGTTGACTGGCAAATTGACCAGATTAATTCAATAGCAAATCTAAATGGCGTCGCAAAAAAAGAGGTCTACAAGGATCACAAACAATCACAGTTAAGATCTCGTTTGTGTGTCTTTCCGGAAGGAAAGTGGTCAAACCCGGTGGTCGTTTCTCGTATAAATATTAGGCCATCTGATGTTGGTAATTTTATTTCAAGCGTGTTAGATATAGCCAGTCCATTTTCCGTGTATGTCATGTCTCATGTTGGTAATGGTATAGTTTATCTTATTTTGTCTGATTTCATTGAAGAGCAGATTGGTTTGCTGGCAAACACCCTCACTGTATTAAGGAATCAAGTTGCTAATATACGAGGTAACCTTATCCTTGAAATTGCGCCACTGGGTTTGAAAAATCTGATGGATGTTTGGGGTGGAGTTGGAAAGAAATCACAACTGATGACACAAATTAAGTCTGAGCTTGATCCGACTAATGTATTAAACCCTGGTCGTTTTGTCGCAGGTATCTAATGTATATTACACAGAAAACCCTAGATAAGATTGAACAGAAATATGGGCAGCCTCAAGCATATCATACTACGTGTGTGATGAATAAAATCGAATTCGATTTGCTTAAGTGGAGTATGCGAACAGGACGCTCGCACGACGTCACACCATTTGTCTTTCATAATTCCAACGTTGCTGTAATTCGGAAGCCCAGTTATCCAGAAGGAGTTTATCGTCCTCCCAGTGGTGGGATTGAACCAGGAGAGGATTTTGAAAGTGGTATCAAACGCGAGATCTACGAAGAAACAGGATTACATACCGAAATAGAAAAATACATACTTAAGACATACGTCGATTTCCATTTTGAGGACGAAGTTGTCAACTGGATAACCCATGTATTTACTGCTCAAGCTACAACTAGTGATATCAATCCAATAGATCAAAAGGAAATTTCTGATGCTCGCTGGGCAACAATAGAAGAGCTTGAAACTACACTTTTATCTAGTCTGCGACGTGCTCCCTCCGCTGGCTTGCAATACCGAGCAGAGATTCAAAGTGCAACCTTGGAAATTATTAGCACATAATACAAGCAGGAGAAAGAAGAAATCGAATTTGGAATGCGATTGAATATCCATAAAAAGAAATGTCCGCAAATTGCATTATTGATTTTGGTGGTTGCAACACCATTGGCTATTGGGCAATTTAATCCCTTTACCATAGCTGACTCCGTTGTAACTGTCGATGCGGAAATCAAT
>NZUQ01000090.1 GCA_002697225.1 Candidatus Poribacteria bacterium | reverse complement strand
TGGAAAACTAATCTCCGACTTATGTGTACCAGGAATGCAGGTAAAGCCGTTTTCTTTAGGTACATCCACCAGCGTAACAGCTGTATTAACGAAGTTGCTATAGATTTGCCCATTACCCGCTTGATAATCGTTGTGCGGGTTGCGAAAACCATCGGGAAAATCGAAGCCACTAGTATCTCGATGTAATCTCTTCTTCTTACCCACCAAACTGGGATCCTTCTTCTCTTGTACCAAAGCACAATTGAAAAGCCGAGGCCGGTTCCACATCAATCCCATAATCACTCGTAAGACCTTTTCGTTCAAACTGGTACGTTCAAAAATACGGTCTCCATATGGTAGCGGATTAATGACTCCACCGTATTCTTTCACCGTTACCCGAAGGGGCGGTGCGGCTTGAGCTGGATGTTCCAGCCAATTGAAACCCAACCTCAGCATCTGTAGGACTTCATCAGGTGTAATTACCTGTCGAAGAATAAGATAACCGTGTAAATCAAAATACCATTTCTCTTCTTCCGTGAGGGTGGAAGGAAGGTTAATGGTACTGTCATCACCACGGATCAACATAATATTTTCTCCTTGATAAATTTGACACGGCGTTCACGGTTTCAGCTTCAATCCAGTTCATTGCCCTTCCCTGTACTCCAATTCCGACCATGTAGATTTCGTCCGCCACAGGTCCAGAGAAACCACTTTCAATAAATTTCTCGACTGTGTTCTGATAATTGATACGCCGTAACCAGAGATCTTCTATCTGAAATTAACTTGTTTTAAGGAAAAAAACCACATTGTCATCCACAAAATCGGCGGTTGTCTGCCAATGCGTTGCTAACCAGCTAAAGGTCGATTTGGTATAAAAACAGATATGGGTCAGATCATTTTTGTAGCGCCAATCGGCGAAAGGTTTACTTTCCTCAATGAAACTGGTCATGACACCTAGGAGACCTCCGGGTTTCAGACAACCCCATAATCGGTCCAGATCTTCTTTTGGATCCCGTAGGTGTTCAATAGTTTCGGTGGTAGTGATAAAATCATACTCCCATTCAAAAACCATCGGGTTATCCGCATAAAACAGGTCGTAAATAGCCATGGAGTGTCCTTCCTCTTGAAACATAACGGATAGAGTTGGTCCCGGACCTGAGCCAAAATCCAAACCAAAACTTGCTGGTTTCAATCTCCCTTTCAGAGGCTGGAAAATGCGATTTAAGAATCGGCGGTAGCGCGGATCATCAGGTGAATTTTGGTGTTGATCATATCGCTCCTTTTCAGATTCTGCGGATAGAAAATGCTTGGGCGGGACAAAAACCAACAAACAGGTCTGACAACGCAAAAAGTTACGATCGGAATTTTGAAAAAAATCACTAGTATAAACACCATTACATAGCGGACATATTTGATGCTGACTGGTGGAAATCAATAACCATCCCCGTTCTTTGATTCTATAAACTTTACTTGCTTACCCATGGTGAATATATCATATCATGCAAGCCATATTGGTTTCTCAAGTTTTTGTGTTTCTTAAGATGAACATAATAATGTTAATTTATCTTACTAAACCATTTGTATTTTCTTTCCAAGTTCAAGATTATCAAAAATTCCCTTACTATCTGTTTATTTACCTTTAATTTTTATCATGCTAGAATATTTCGTCTTATTGACTGCGCGTTGAGCAGAGATCAAGCACAAAATCCAAGTAACTCGTCAGTGACTTAGCTCAAGCAGGCACACGTACCCGCGAAAGAAAGTATAATATCTTAAAGAAATAATAGAACCATTATAAAAGGAGAAGTGAGTTATGAAATTAGGATTGATGTCAGGTGAAACTATACCTACTGGAGAGTTGCGGTCATCTGGTTTCGATGCAGTCCAGATGTTTTTTAGCGGAGGAGATTCAGATCCATCACCTGAAGACGTTGACAAAATCTTGGAAGCGGATGATGTNGCCTTGGCAGCTATGACCCTGCATGTGGGTTTGGTAAATGAACGAGGGACCATTCAAACAGATGTTGAGCGATTGGTTGAATGTGTTGAGAGGACCGCTGATTTGGAAAGCCGATTTGGTGACAATGAATGTCCACTGCTGATCTGGCATCCGTCNGAATATCCTTCGGTAGCAGGCGTTGATGACAATGTAGTATTTCAGGGACTGTGTCAAGCTTTGTCATCCGCTTGTACCGTCGCAGAAGATAAAGGGGTGCATATCGCGGTCGAAATTACTCGTGCTGGTAGTATTGGAAGTGCCGAGTCCTTTCTGCGAGTTAAAGATCAAGTTGGGTCCTCAGCANTACGAGTGTGTATGGATGCGGCTAACTTTGTTCCTGACCGAACGCCGTTGGAACGCGCAGTGCGTATGTTGGGACCGGAGATCGCTATTGCTCATGCTAAGGACTCACGGTTTTCTGAAACAGGTTTAGTAGCTGATTATGGACCGGTTGGCTCGGGATGTTTGGATTATCCAACCTATTTACGATGTTTACAAAAGTATACCAATGTCCCCTACCTTGTCTTTGAATATTATCTTTCTCGAGATGATCTACTTAAAGCTAGAGATATCGTCAAAGATTGTCTCCCTTAAATAGAAAAGCAGAATTAACTACCAAAACCATAGCATTCAGTGAAAACAGTAGGGAATTCCACCGTATGTAAATTACCTGTCGGCTCGATGGTATTATGGGATCAAAACGTGGCCCCTTTAACCAAGAAATACTCTGATGCAACTTATTATTGGACTGAGGTTGGTGCGACTGAACCGAATTTAAGTTGCAAATCGAATGCGTNAATCCGTCTCATTTCGTCAAACTGACTGGNGCTAGGGACTCAACTTACCTTGAACAATGTAGCGGCATAGATGTTGGGCACGAACAGACATTTGACTGTAATTTTCATGTGGAAGACATTTTGACAGATGTTGCCGAAACCACGGAGCATAATACTGTGTATTAGTCATCGGTCGCGGGTGATCAGAGTTGTTAGCTGTTCCACCATGCCAGCAACGAACATCACGAACNAGAGCCGTTCCGGCTGGCGCGCAAATGATGCAGTTCTTCATCCATGGTGGTTCTTCTTCCAGCGTAGGAATTGGGGCGTTTGACCTCTGGGTGCAAGGAATCTGCCGGATGGCTCCATTCTCCTTGGTAAAATCAACCATCAGAAAATTAACACAGAGTGTTGGGGGCGGNAGGTCACGTAATGTCATCTGGTTAACCCATGGATCTGTAAACCCCATCTCATTACCATCAGAATGTAAAGGTTGGATTTCGGCATTAGGTAGAGAAAAGTCCCCACCTGCAGCAGAACAAATGAAATCGCCGCTATCCCAAATNGCTTCAGCAATAGACCAAATGGGCGGTAGGTCTACCAATTCAGACCATTCAACATGATGAATCTGGTTACCGAAAGAGTAACGGTGATGACCTCTATTACCCTTCCTCTCTAGATCATCATCGATGATTTCTTGAATTACGCGGGTTGCAGCGTTTTGAATTCGTTTGAGTTTCTCACCCTTAAGGATATCCTTGACAGCAACGAAACCATCACGTAGCAAAATCTTCTTAGCCCGTTCAGTTTCGTGNGCCTCTAGTATTTCAATTTCCAACATTGGACATAGCTTTTTGTAAGAAAATAGAGATGCTACAAAAAGACAGTATTTCTATCACATCTAGCGTACAATATTTGAGAGAAATGATTGTGAACGCTTGAGGCCATCTGCTTGGGCTTCCCAGTTTTCCCAGTAACGGTAATCTTCTAACTCCACACTGACAATACCATCGAACCCTTCATCCTCTAAACGTTGGATTATTTTCAACCANTCAATCACACCGTCTCCGGGGATNCAGTATCGCCACCAGTCTTCACCAAAACCACGTGGGTTGTGGAACGTAGGCCCTAAATTCCCATGCAGGTAGAGCGCTTCCTGGTCAAAAACAGTGCCCTTAGCATGAACATGCAATACTTTATCAGCAAATTCATTTANGGCTCTCAGATAGTCAATACTGATTCGAACCAAGTGGGATGGATCGTAATTTAAACCTAATCCATCTGGACACTCGGTGAACATCGCCCTCCACATTTCCGGNGTGCAACCAAGAGCAGGGTAAGCAGGACCTCCACCAGGCCAACCTTCAACTGCTATTCCTACACCTTTAGAAGCTGCAAACTCAGCAATAGGGGGAACAGTTTCTTTCCAAATTTCATAGTTTTTCGCTCTGCCTAAGCTNGCATCTNCCGGAACAAACACACAGAACATGATTGAAACGCCATGCTCCGCGGCAACTGAGATTGCNTCTTTGGCCANTGTNGCACCCGCTTCCTGCTTGGNNCTATCAANNCTAAGTAGATCNCTGACNCCGGGNAGGTCTGCCGANCCAATCGTTAGACCTGCATCCCNGACTGTCTCAGCTAGTTCGGCCGTAATAGCCCCGACGTCGANAGCCTCAAANCCATTCTCTTTACACCAGCCACAAAANTCCGCCCACGACATTTCTCCTGCCGCTCCGGGAATTCGCAAACCAATNTTCATTCTTTCAATTTCCTTTATTGTAATTTAACTTGTTGAATTACNACNNAACNTTAATCANTCAGTTCTTCCTGNANGGACTAANGAAAAAAACNTTATTCTAGTCATAAAACANCTTNTNNTTNTCAGTAGAAGGTACCGGCATCAATTTCNAAGNTGATANACTTGNCAACCTCTGAAAAAGCCGATNNNCCNATTGTATCAAGATTTCAAGCTAACGTAAAGTAGGTTAATACNAATTGAGAGGAAACATAACCANCATATTTCATAAACTGATTGATNNNCATAGTCTAGANCNCTACTTAAACTATNTNATGATGATGAATCAAGTCGAAATTTTTTGACTGTTTGCTGATATCTTTTTTCCATTTCAGGTTGCTGATATTGTAGATATTCTTGTTCTGANAAGCGTGCNGCTTNNTGGGAAATAGGAGTGGGAATCTCGATAGTAGNNGTNGTNATTTNNTCGTTCCCCCATTTNTANGCNACAATNTCACCTTTACTAATAATCAGGTTCATACCAACATTGGCTTCAACAATCGGNACACCATTTTCGCGTGCACGGGCCAGCACAGTTTGATTTTGTGCNTTGTTTTTGGATCCATANGATGGNATCAGAATCAGNCNNGCNCCGTCCAANACTAGNGTGCGTGCAATCAGTGGATTCCAGCGNTCGTTGCATATAACGANACCNACCCTTCCAACAGGCGTATCGAAGGCTCTTAAACGNTCACCCACACNGTTNAAAGNCCACGATGAATGGGTNCCTTCCGCTAACTGTGTCTTGTGATACTTACCNCAAATCNGNCCATCTGAACCAATGAAAACCGCACTGTTATAGATTTCTTTNTCGATNCGCTCNGCNAAACCGAAGCAGAGACANNTTTTAAGCTGNTTAGCCAGNTTNCGAAAACGCTGGATATANGNNCCGTCAATAGATTCCGAAATTGCCANCATCTCTTCGGCCNTCNGAAGTTTCTGAACNACATCCATAACAACNTAACCTTCCANTNCNCCNTCNGTTGTCAGNATNAANTGNGGATTATCTTTGGCAGCTTCCANAAAGAGCNNCTCCATTTTGTCNGCGTTGGCAGATTTGTCCCATTTNATCGGTTTCANNGAGATAGCNGAAACNTTGNTGCTATTAAACACATGCACCTCCCNTTGATCTGCAATTCNANNAAAAATTGNACCTNAATTCGGCTAAAACCCACATTCTCTNNAGGNTAGNATGATCCAAAANCGANGCGACCTCNGCCCANGCTTCTTGNCTNTTCTCAGACTCAAANTCGGGATAAAAGCCGAAGTCAAAATAGACCTTGATTGCTGCAATTCGTCTGGATGAAGTAATAAGNAAACAACGTTCATGAGATTNTTTCAATCGTTGCATCGCCACACTCATCATTGGTTTAGAGAGTCCNTTCCTNTGAAAGTCAGGAGTAATTGCCACCCAATGAATCTGCCCCCAGTCTTGCCCTCGCCAATCCGGCTGCCACCAGGCAGTAACCGTTCCAATCTCTTTGCCGTGATCTGTCAGAAAAAAACANCGATCCTCCATAGCTTTAAAATCCCGACCGAACTCTCGATTGAAAAGTTGACCGTCAATATCAAAAAACATTTCGGCAACTCGCTGAATCCGTGTCCAGATGTTTCTTTCATCAGGGCGGTAGGTACGAATACCAATCCCTGGTGGGAAAGAAAATTCTGGAANCTGATCCATGTGTTGACGGATCATTGTAAGACTGTAGTTTTCCATTAGTTTCTGTGTCTTGGGTGGCACGACAAACGGGTTGGATCCCCAAATGCTTATTCGTTATATCACCCACTCATAACTTTCCACACAATTTAAAGAGAGTTCCCTAGTANCTTCGTCCAAATTGAGGAATGCANCTCTACTGGTTCATAACTTCAGCCAGTAAAACACGCTGACCGCGTTCAGCTGATAGGGCCATAGCCTCAGTTACCACTACTGCCAAAAGTCCTTCTCGTAAGGTTGTCCCACGTTGTTCTTTTTCCTCACCATTAATCAAATTAGCGAAGTGTGAATGCATCTCAGCGATCGGATTGTACGAAGTCTCATCCAAATCAATGGTTTGCGTCTCAAGACCAATTGGTTGTCTATCGTTAAGATCGAATCCTTGGTGCTTAGCTACCTGTAGCGTCTTTCTATTTGAACTGCTAATGGTTCCATACTTGCCGATAATTTGGATGACATTTGGTACCTGTACGCTTCCCATGCTAGTAATAATCGTTGAGGTACGGGCACCATTGTCGTAATCAATCATCAGGTTAGCATAACCGATAGTTTGGTCTTTGGTAAAAGTTCCACGTCGTAAGGTNGAATAAACACCGCTGGGTATATCATCCATTATCCAGAGTGCTTGGTGAATAGTATGTGTAGCTGTATCGATAATGCCNCCATAGTGTTCTGGAACAAAATAGGGAGGTCGNAGCAAACCACGCTGAACGGTCATCAATGTTTGCAGCGGTTCAATTTTAGAAGCTTCTTGTTTTAACCGNTGTGTAAAGGCTGTAAATCGCTGTTGGTAACCAACCAATCCAATCACACCGGATTCTTCTACCGCTTTGATCAGATCTTTCCCGGTGGANACAAAATCTACCAACGGTTTTTCAATCAGNATATGCTTCTTGGCNTGGGCAGCATCGANAGCAATAGGACCGTGTTGCTTNGTTCCAGTAGCNATGATAACTGACTCAATATCATTACGAATNAAGAGTTGATGATAATCNGTCACGTNCTCAACACCAAACTTTTCGCCTNCCAATTTTGCTCGCCTTTCATCAATATCACANACTGCAATAAGTTCCAAGCCATCTGAGGCTANGGCAACTTTTGCNTGTCCTTGGGGGCCNCGTCCGCCACATCCAATCAAAGCAGTTGCGATTTTTGGCACTTCGTTTTATGTCCTCTCCTCATTTGATTGCGGCCTATTGCTATGAGATAGGCTAGCTCACTACGCCATATTTTGTTGCAGAGGGAANAGGGGTGTCAAGAGAAAACCGTCCTGANTTGAATCTAAAGACTTTCCAGCTAGTTGTTTGAATCGAATTAAATTTTCTAGTGAAACTACATACCAAGCGACGTTGACTTTTATTTTAGGTTGTCGTACTATTAAACATAAAGTAAGGGATGGTAATCAGATGTATGATCTCATAGCATTTTGTAAGTGGTGTCAGGATCTGCCACTACCAGAACTGGCAAAGAATATCAAGGATCTGGGGTTCGATGGGGTAGATTTCCCTTGTCGTCCCAATGCGCCAATTACTCATCGAACAGGGATCAAAAAGTTACCAGAAGTAAGGCGGGTTTTTGAAGATCATGGGTTAAAGCTGACGCGTCTAGTCACTGGACTCCGTGAATCGAATGATGAAACCGAACGGCTATTGGAGACAATCAACTCTGTTGGTGTTAAAAAGATCCGTATTGGTGGTTATCATATTTCAGCAGGAACAAATCCCCGTCAATTGTTGGATACAGCACGTCAGAATCTAGTTAACTTTCAAATTTTACTGGAAAAGCATGGGATCAAAGGGGCTATTCAGAACCATAGTGGCAATACGCTGGATGTTAACATTAGCTCCTGTTTATTAATGTTGCAAGATTGTGACCCTCAATGGGTTGGTGTTCAGTATGATCCTGGGCATCTGACAATTTCGGGCGAGTCGGTCTCACTAGCTATCGGTTTGTTGGGTGATTATCTGCACAGTGTTAATTTTAAAAGTCCGAGACAGGAATATTTTTCGCATCCAAAAACTGGTCGACTAACTTTCAAGCCGATCTGGGTACCGTTGCGGGATGGCATGCTTGATCTTCCAATGGTGCTGCCCGCTTTGAAAGCGGTGGGATACACCGATCCAATCAGTATTCATGCTGAGTACCGTTCCTTCTTCCATTTGGTTGAACACCACCTNAAGCCGACCAACACCCTAGTAGCTGAAGATGTCGTATACGTGCGCCAACTTATGCAAGAATTAGATATTTAAACCTAAGAAAGGAAAAAAATGGATCTAAGCCAAAGAGCCCCACGCAGCCCATATCATGTTGGTATCTTAGGCATGATGAACGCCGCAAGGATGGTCGATAAAGCCCGTGCCCATCTCAGCAACACTTTAGGGGAATACAAGGCTGGTCAAGGATCTGGTCGTGACCAGCGAACACTAGCATCACTGGGGTTAAGTGAAGACACATTTCTGGAAATCGTTGAAAAGGCTCAGGATGACCAATCCATTGAAACCGGTATACGGGCAGTTTCGAATATTAATCTTGATCAAATTAAGGCTTTCAATGTGGTAGAGCGTGACCGAGAACCACCGAACGAAACCTACCGCCGTGGGTTCGAAGAACGTAAACTAATTGTTGGACAACCAGAAATTATTACTATGCCGGATATGTTAGATGCTGAAGATATACACGACTTTGGCGTTCCTTTTGATCTGACCATCGGTCCCCCATTGAGTGCCCATTCCGGAGGTATCCTAGGCGTCGTTTGCTTAGGACGTTTGGTTAGCAAAACCAAAGCTTTTTTGAACAACACGCTGAGTGAATATAAATTCGGTGCTAACTCTGGTCTAGATATCAATACCATGAAGTTTCTTGATTTGACTGAGACTGAACTTGTAGATGGTGTTGATCACAGATCTGACTTGCCAGATCTATTAAAATGGTTACGATCAAAAATCGACAAGAATCGTCATAAAATTACTGATTGGAATCGGGAGCGTCGTGCGCGTGGTCCGTGGAACGAGGAAATTCAGAAAATGTTCGATGATCGTGCAGCCGCAGTAGGACGTCCAGACCTGACGACTTTTCTTGATTTACTTGATTGTGAAGATGCTGATGATTATCCCCAATAGAGGTGTACGATGATAGGTATTGAACTACCCAAAACGATGCCAGCTGTGGTATGTCATGCTCCTTATGACTACCGATTAGAAGAAGTTCCTGTTCCCGAAGCTGGACCTGGCGAAGTGGTGATTCAGGTACAAGCCTGCGGTGTCTGTGCCAGCGACATGAAGTGTTATACTGGAGCGCCACTATTTTGGGGTGACGAACATAGGGTTCCCTACGTTGAAGGCCCCGTGATAGCAGGACATGAATTTACAGGGAAAGTGGCACAATTCGGTCAAGGTGTGACAGAAAAATATGGCTTGCAGATCAATGATACGGCTATTGCTGAACAGATCGTTCCTTGTTGGAATTGCCGTTATTGCCAGACCGGAAAATACTGGCTCTGCAAAATCCACAACATCTTCGGTTTCCAACAGGTAGTTAATGGAGGCATGGCCAAGTACATGAAGTTTCCTGCACGATCGATTATTCACAAGGTTCCCGACGAGATCCCTCCATCACACGCGGCTGTCATTGAACCTCTATCCTGTTCGATTCATGCTGTTCAACGAGGAGAGATAGAGTTCGGTGATGTAGTAGTGATTGCAGGAGCTGGAACGTTGGGATTGGGTATGGTCGGTGCTGCCCGTTTAAAAAATCCCGGGAAATTGATCTCAGTGGATTTGGTTGACAAGCGGTTGCAGATAGCTGAAAAACTAGGGGCTGACATTGGCCTCAATCCAAGTAAAATTGATGTGGTGGAACAGGTTCTGGAAATGACCGATGGCTACGGTTGTGACGTCTACATCGAAGCTACCGGCCATCCAAGCGCCGTTGAACAGGGCTTACGCATGATTCGTAAAGCAGGNACTTTNGTTGAGTTTAGCGTCATGCGCGAACCGGTGACAGTCGACTGGACAATCATTGGTGATACCAANGAACTTAATATTCATGGAGCACATCTTGGTCCGCATGCTTATCCACTAGCCATTGACTACATTCATCGTGGAATGATCGACGTGGGACAATTCGTTACTCATCAGTTATCATTGGAAAAATATGTTGAAGCCTTTGAAATGGTTCAGAAAGGCACCGATTCGATTAAGGTTCAACTAATACCATGAATCTATATATTTTTGAAGGAGATTAATATGCCAGCTAGATTGTCTATTTCATCATGGAGTTTACACCGAACGCTAGGTTCTGTCTTTCACAAATTGGATGGTTCAACCACGGAGAACGGTGACATTTCATTGTTGGAACTGCCAGCCAAAATCGCTGAGTGTGGGATTAAAACGCTGGAAATTTGTCACTTCCATTTCCCTCAGGTTGATGATGACTACATTGACAGCTTGCGCACTTCACTGGATGAATCGGGTGTTGAACTATTCAGTATACTGATTGATGAGGGAGATATTACGCACCCGGACCCAGAACAACGACAGAAAGAGATGGAACAGATTCGGTTCTGGATCGAGATAGCAAGTAAGTGTGGTGCTAGCCACGCACGGGTAATTGCTGGTTGCACCGATATTCAGACTGATGATGCCCCTCAGCATGAAGCGATTCAGTTGAGTGCTAAAAATTTAGCCTCTTTGGCACAGTTCGGTAAGAAATTGGGTGTCAAAGTTACTACCGAAAATTTTCGCCAGATTGGCAAACGAGCTGATCACCTATTAGCCATATTAGATTTATGTCAGGAAGACATCGGTCTCTGTGCTGATTTCGGTAACTTCAAAGGAGATGATAAATACACCGAACTAGCGGCTATTCTACCCAGAGCCACCTCGGTACATGCCAAAGCCGAGTGGCCGGTGGCTGGTGAAATGCTCCGCGACGAGTTCACACGGTGTATGGATTTGGCTACCGAAGCCAAGTTTGATGGTCCATATTCCTTAATATTTGATAGTGCTGGTAGTGAATGGGATAGTTTGGCCGAGATCCAAGAAGTTGTTACCTCCTACATATGAGTTGATTGGTTTTCCACTTCATTCAAAAGTATCATGATTGTGAATTGAGCATTACTCATCCTTTGAAGATTGAAGCTGGGAGTCGGGGAGGGATGAGGAACATCATGTTTACACAGTTCAGTTCTCCCTAATAAAACTTTGGTGATTACGGCTACAGATTAATAAAGGGTTGGAAGATGGCAGAGTTAAAAGTTGGTGTTATCGGTTGTGGAGGACATGCTCAGAGCCACTTCTCTATGATTAAGAATGAACCGCAGATGGAACTGGTGGCGGTAGCTGAGATGGACTCTGACCGTTTACAAAAGGCCCAGATCGACCATCAGCCTCAATTTGTTTTTACAGATTTCCGGCAGATGTTAGACCAAGTTGATTTGGATCTCGTTTATGTTGTTACTATGCCTGGACACCTGTTACCGATCGTGCTGGAATGCTTAGGAAGGGATCTCCACACTTCAATTGAGAAATCGCCGGGAATGAATCCCAAAGAAGCACGACAAATGCTAGATGTTGCTCGGCAGAGTAAAGGCATAGCCATCGTTTCCCTTAACCGGCGTTACAAGCCGGAAGTTTTGGCTGTACGGAAATTGCTTCAAGAACGTGGAGGAGCGATTCAGGTGTCGGCAGACTATCATAAACCACCGTCGGGATTGAGACGGCCAGGACTTCGGGAAGTCGCCCCTCCTGAGATTATCTGTGACGCGATTCACCACGTTGATCTTCTCCGTTGGATGTCGGGAAGAACACCAACTGAGGCTGCTCAGGCTACCGAAGTTTATGCCCATTCTTATCATGGTGACAGAGAAGGAACTCCACGCTATAATGCCATTATAACTTTTGATAATGGCTGCCGTGGCACTATGATGAGCCATTATGGCGTTGGATACCGAGTGCAAACGGCAGAGGTTCATGCCGAAAACATGTCGGCTTATCTAGATCTAACAGCCTTACCGGAGGTCACACTCTATCTCGATGGTAAGAAGTGTGAAGCACCTTTAGATCTAGATGCTGTGGGTGGTGCTGGATTTAACGAGACACGTCATTTTGCCGANTGTATCCTCAACGATACAANCCCTTGGAGTTCTCTNGAAGATATTGTTTATACGATGGATCTTTGCCAAGCNATCGAGAGTGGTCATCAAGGACAGTTATGCTAANTGAANCAGCCAATTTTTAACANCTACCTCTATGGAAAAATCTTGTTTGTATCCATAATGGGAATTTAGGTTATAGCTAAGTCAGNTTGTCANTANGNAATATCTTGAAATACTTAAANATGAAACTAACAATCAGATTTATTTGCTTCTTGGGATTAGTCATCGCCTGCCAGTCAATNGCACAGGATTATTTNCCCCTCTCAGTTGGCAATACTTGGATTTTCCACAGTCGTGACGGAAGCCAGGAACGACTGATCAAAATCGTGTCTCAGGAAGAAGGTTTAGAGATCAATCGAAATGGGAGAAAACAGAACAGGAAGATACAGGCCAAACTGGATTCTGATACTGTGGTGGTCTACGATCAGGTGAATTCTAGGTCACATTTTCTGATTAGGACACCAAAAGGATTGAAGCAATCATACATGGTTCAGTACAAAAAACGGAAGAACGGCAAAATCAAATCTACGGTCTATACTTATGAGTTGGAACAGCTCTTTCTACCTCAGTTGGTGCGACCTGAAAAGAAATGGAACACCTCAGGACATCGGTTAGGTGGTAAGAAAGCCAAAGCGGAAACCTTAGATACACGTTTCAAAGTGGTTAGTACAGAAACTCTGAAAGTCAAATCGGGGCTTTTTCACCGGGTTATGCGCATCTCGGAAGAATCTGACCATTTAAGGAAAGAACGCAAAAAGACCTTACTTAATTACATATGGCTGGCACCTAATATTGGACCTATTCGCTACAAGACTATTAACGNAGAGATNTTTGAATTGACTGAACATCGTTTAGCTTTGGGNGTGGAAACTAAGGACTATCATTTNCCTNCCNNTTGGGGGCNTCTGAAGTTCCAGTCTACCCGTCNTCGAAACTGATAGGGAGGGTATCCTGATTAGCAACATCCAGTTTCCCACATGTTTAATTTTGGGATAGTAACNACCCGCNGNNAGGTTAGNTNNCTTCNTTTTTNTAATCTAATTCNCTTGATTACAAAACTGCTTGACTGATACATCCAGATGTTAGATAATCCTTTGNTTTTCACANNANNCACAGTTNATTGTTNAGCTCAAAAGTNAATATGGATTTGTATCGAACGTTNCTTTGANAGNCTGAAACCCTGTTCGTCGATTGGAGTCATATATGACAAATTTGAAGTTGGAAACCATTCAACCCTGGACCCCACATCCCTCAGCAGCACCCTTGACTGAGCGTGATGACGGTCGCTTTATCATTCGTGCTAATGGGACACGTACCTGTGTAGGTGGCTGGCAAATGACGTTTACGGGTGCAAAAGCTGCCAGAGCATATCTGATAGAGGTCAAGGTCGAACAAAGNGAAATCGACAATCCACATGATACCCTTCGNTGTGCCGCCTATTGGGGGGAACTNCCTCCTACCAGNGTCAAAACAGGAAANCCTGAGGTAACTGGCTGGGACTACNTGTTACCGGAGCAGATCNACACACAGATCCTGCGTTTTCAACGGTGCTTATCACCGGAGCAGGATGATGTTTCCTTGACCCTGCGTTTTACCTTGCGTTGGTCAACCAAGGGATCGTCCACCTGGTCTCTACCACAGATAGAGGAAGCTTCGACCGATGANATACCTACCCACATGNGTCAATCGATCAAAATCGCTGTAGTGACGGGCAAAAAGAATCAGCGTCAAAGTCCATTCACAACCGTTGATGACAATATTTCTTTCTACGCTCCCCTATGTGAAGCAGCTAGCCAGNAAAACCCGTCACTGATCGTACTGCCGGAAATTGCCTTGCAGTGGGGAATTAAAGGAAGTCCAATCGACTTGGCTGTGCCGGTGACTGGNCCGGAAACTGAAGTTTTTGCTGATATTGCACGACGATACCGATTACGGATTATGTTAGGTATGCTAGAACGAGATGAAGATGCCGTTTACAATAGTGCTGTCCTGATCAGCCCAAATGGCCAGATCGATGGTTTATACAGAAAAGTGCATTTAGCTGTTGGTGGGGAGATTGAAAGCGGAATTTCGCCCGGTGAAGGATTTCCGGTCTTTGAAACCGAGATAGGGCGAATTGGCTGTAATATTTGCATGGATAGTTCCGTTACTGAATCTTCACGTATGGTGGGTTTGAATGGTGCTGATTTTCTGTTACTGCCGATAATGGGTGATCATCGTGCTTGGCAGCCGGGATTGCGTATCTTCGATCCCGATCGGTTTCGAGGAATTATGCAGACCCGTGCTATGGATAACCAAGTTTGTATGGTCGTAGCGGTTAATCGAACGGAAGGTAGTTGCATCATTGATCGGTTGGGTAATGTGCTGGCATGGAACCATGGTGACAAAGAGTTTATTCTAGCTAAAATCAACGTCTCCGACGGATACCGGCCGGCCAGTAAAGGATGTTTTCGCAGTATTAACTGGATGCAAAGACGCCCTCATCTCTATCAGGCTTTTGTGGATAATCATAACCGGGGATCTTTGTTAACAAAACCATACTAAACGTGCTGATTTAAAAGTTTTGAGCTAATAATAGTTGGAAGAATAAAGCCTTTACTTGAAAATATATTGATTATAAAATGAGCTATTATAAGAATTCGACATAGTAATACGCAGCTGGAAACAGCCAAGACATCTTACAAGATCAGTTATATATAGGTTAGTGATAGTTTACTTGCTTGTGCTAAACGTAGCAACGTTATCTTCTACACTAATAGTATGGCAAACGTTTCAATGGGGTCTAGCCCGAAAGCATTCTGGAGGCTAGAAAACTTGTCAGCACAACAAGAACAAAAAGTAGATTTCCGTTAAAAAAACTTTGATGTCTATGTTTGACTCAGGAGGAACAAGATCATGCTGACACAATCGCAAAAAAAAGAGTTTTGCCGAAACGGTTTTTTAAAAGTCGCTGGTGTGGTTCCCCAACTGATGGTGGATGCCGCCCGACAAACCATTAACCATTCTATTGGATNTATTGGTAAACACCAGGCCGATGAAGAAAAATATTTGGCCCCGGCCTTTTGCAGCGAACTGAAAGGAAACTTGGTGTTGACCGATTTGTTTAACAGAACGCCGGTAATGCAGATAGCAGAAGACTTGATGGGATCAAATAATGTGAAGCCCTGTAGTGGAGCGCAGATTGCCCTGCGTTTTCCTTCACAACCAGGGTCAGAAGCGATAAAACCAGGAGGGCATCTCGATGGCTTAGGAAATGGCAGCAACAGCATGGCCAAAGGTGTATATCGACGTGGGTTCACCATCTTTGCTATTGTTTATCTCTCGGACGTACCAGATGAAAATTTTGGGAATTTCACCGTGTGGCCCAAATCACATAGCTTCTTTGAAGATTATTTCAAAAAAGAAGGACATCAAGTGCTGGCCAACGGCATGCCGCGGTTGGATCTTCCCTGTGAAGCAGTACAGGTAACCGGTGCAGCGGGTGATCTGATTGTCGCTCACCACCAATCCGTACACTGTGGAGGTCCTAATATATCTCCTGACGTCCGTTACGCCGCTATTGCTCGCTTACGACACATTGAATGCGACCAAAATGGATACGAAGCCTACACCGACATTTGGCGTGAGTTTCCTGCTGTTCGCCAAGCAATAGCCTAGAGCAAAATGTCTGACCAACTAGAATTTCACATCGATCAGCCAGTTTCCGGGCCGCTGGCACACCGAATGCGTGCCCGAACACTGGATCAATTTGTCGGACAGGAACATCTGCTGGGAATAGGAAAACCCATTCGCCTGGCCATTGAACAGGATAATCTAACGTCATGCATCCTCTGGGGNCCTCCAGGATGTGGAAAAACAACATTGGCTCACATTATCGCACATCAGACCAAGGCCAGGTTTCAGCAACTCAACGCTGGTACAACCGGTGTACCAGAACTAAGGAAATACATTAATCAGGCACAAGAATCAGCTAAGTTCCAAGCACGCTCCACCATCCTGTTTCTGGACGAGATTCACCGTTTCAATAAGGCCCAACAGGATTTTCTACTTTCCTTTGTGGAAGATGGAACGATTAGACTAATCGGTGCTACTACTGAAAACCCGTCCTTTGAAATTAATAATGCCTTGCTATCACGGATGCAAGTTTATCCCTTCCAACCACTGGAACCACATCATATTCAGCAATTGATTCAACGAGCATTGAACGATACTGATCTGAGTGATATGCAGGTTGACCTAACAGAAGAAGGGAAGCAGTTGCTAGTACTTTTGGCTGATGGTGATATTCGTCTGGCGCTCAATGCGTTGGAACTGGCCGCACAAACCTGTCAACCTGGTGCTCAACAACGACGCCGAATTCAGCCTGACCAGATTCAGGAAGCTGTTCAAAAACGGATCTTACGGCATGACAAACAGGGAGATTCACATTACGACCTAATCTCGGCTTTGATCAAAAGTGTGCGTGGTTCCAATCCAGACGCCGCTATTTATTGGTTNGTGAGGTTGTTGGAAGGTGGTGAGGATGCCCGTTTCATCGCACGCCGACTGGTGATTCTGGCTTCGGAAGATATTGGTTTGGCTGATCCGCAAGCCTTGCTTATCGCTGATGCTGCCGCGCGAGCAGTTGAGTATGTTGGTCTGCCGGAAGCGCAACTCAACTTGGCCCATGCCACTATTTATCTGGCCTGTGCAGCCAAGAGCAACTCCGCTTACCAAGCACTATTAGCTGCTCAGGCAGAGGTGGAACAGAAACCCGCTTATCCAGTTCCCTTACACTTGCGTAATGCTCCAACTCAGTTGATGAAAGAGTTGGGTCATGGACAAGGATATCAATACGATCATCAAANGCCAGATCACGTTGCCGATCAGGAGCATCTNCCGGAAGAATTACAGGGTGTTACCTATTACCAGCCGACTAACATCGGCTATGAAAAACAGATTCGAGCCTATATGGAAACTGTAAGAAAGATCAAATCCGTTAAAAAAAGCAAAACTTATCCTTCGGAGGAACATAGCCGATGAGATGGCCCANGCAAAAGTTGGAACAGTACNATCAAGAAGGATTTCTGCTAGTACCTGATCTGCTGTCGGTTGAGGAAGTTGCCACTTTAAATATGGATGTCCCTCTTCTGTTGAAAAACAATGACAGTGGAATGCACCGAGAACGGGAACATAGTGGTGTTGTTCGACAAGTCTACAATTCCCACCGCCATGTTCCCACCTTTAGAAATTTGACGCGACACCCCAAAATTGTGGAGCCAGTACAACAAATCCTGAAAAATAGTTTTTATATCTGGCACAGTAAATTGAATGTCAAAGAGGCTTTTGAAGGTACGGTTTGGCTCTGGCACCAAGATTACGGGTATTGGATCTACGATGGTGTTGATTCCAAGCTGATGTCGGTAATGATATTTCTAGATCCAGCCACACTTCACAATGGTTGTTTAATGGTAATCTCTGGTTCTCACTTATGGGGAAGGCAGGAACACTACAGCGATACCACTACCACCAGCTACAAACAATGGTGTATCCAGAAATCGGTGTTGAAAGAAAAGGTCCGCGAAACCGAGATTCGACAGATCACAGGCCAACCGGGGGATGTACTGTTTTTCGATTGTAACTTAGTACATAGTTCTAACCATAATTTATCTCCTATCCCACGTAAAAGTTTGATCATCGCCTATAATGATATTGATAACAAGCCTAGATCGGTGGAAAACCCTAGACCTGACTGGGTAGTATCCCGCGTTTTCGAGGAAATATCTTGGCCTGAGGAGGTCTAACCAGAAATGAAATCCTACCCCACCACTGAATGGACAGTAACTGCTCCATCTCTACTCGGTTTCAGTACCGAGAAGCTGGATCGAGCACGACAGTGGATGGCCGAAAAGTCAGCATCCCGACCTTACCGTTTTCTAGTATTATGTAATGGTCAAATCATACTGGAAGTCAACATAGGCATGGAACCGGATCTGCAAGTACCTATTGCTTCAGCTGCCAAGTCTGTTTACTCTAACCTCCTAGGAATAATCATTCAGGAAGGGAAGCTGGATTCTGCCGATGACAAAGTGGTGGACTATTATCCAGAGATGATGGAAGTGCAAGGAGGTCAAGGCCCTAAACCCGGTCGATACGCTTTCCCTAAAGATAAAAACATCACTTTCCGACAATTGATTGCTAACACTTCCGGTTACATGAAACCGGCAGAGAAGCCAGGCAAAGTTTTTCATTACCAGACCTATGGTATGAATGTCCTAACTCACGCTTTGGCCAAGATCCACGGTTACTATAATGTCACTGATCCAGAAGAGTCAATCGGTTTCGGTCAGCTAATCAAGACTAAGCTGGCTGATCGCATCGGTACCAATTGGAATTATAGACAGACTAATTTCGACTTGCATCATCAGGCGCGGCTTAATATCTTCGGTTATTATTGCCAGATTTATACTACCGCCAGAGATCTCGCTCGTTTGGGTTGGTTATGGTGCAACAATGGTTACTGGCAAGATCAGCAGATTGTTCCGGCAGATTGGCTGAACAATAGCATTCGAGTTTCGGCTGATCTCTTGACTCACAGTTCGGCATCAGAATGGAAATACGGCTTGGGTTTCTGGACTAACAGCAAAGGCCAGTTGTGGCCCAACCTACCAGAAACTGGCTTCACTGCCAGCGGTGCCAATGGACATTATCTAACAGTTTTTCCCCAACAAAAGGTGGTGGTGGTACAAAACCCTGGCCCTGTCATCACAGACAGCGGAAATGAAGCGGCCAATCCTGACTTACTAGAGCTGGTGTTAAACAGTTTGAACTAATCACTAGAATATATGGAGGCTCAAAATAAGATGGAAGACTATTCACACGTTCAGCAACCGGATCTAAGATATCAATACCGGTTTGGAATGGATCAGCTGGATCAGATGTCCAATTGTTTAGAAGCGCATGGATTTGTTATCGTTAAAGATGTTCTGCCAAAGCAGGTGATTGACAATCTCAAACAAGCTGTCTTTGACGGTACCGATCCCAATCATACCCTGAATCAAGGAGAAAGCCGAACACGGCATGCCTGGGTCGAATCTGGTGCAGGTGCTTGGCAATTATTAGAGTGTCATCCCTTTATGAAGGTTCACCAACATCTAATCGGTACCGACCAGATGACAATACACCGGTCAGCAGCCATCATTCGCATGCCGGAATCCAGTCCAGTCGCCTGGCACACAGATTGGTGCGGGTTTTCAGAAGAAACACCTAAAAATTCGGGAGATGTTCTCAATCGTGGATTATGGCCTTCTGGCAAGTGGTTCTATATAACCGGATCTTACCCGATACACGGTGGTTTATGCGTCATTGAAGATTCACACCATGAAAACTGGTNAGGGCCAGAAGGGTTTAGGCTGACTGCCGATAAACGGTCATTTTATCCTGTGGGGCAGGAAGAAAAAGCCTACAACGGTTTCGATGTACCAGGAATAGTGCCCCTATTCACCAATCCGGGTGACATGATTATCTTCGCCCACCGTACTTATCACGCGGCGTTTCCCAACCAAACGGATCAGGTTCGTCTTTCCTGTGCAATTGGGTTTCGGGACCGGAACCACCAGATTGATATTCCCTGGNAAATGCCAGAAGAAGGTCAGCGATTTTTGGATGAATTGCCCCCGCATCTGCAACGATACACACATGGATATACTAGTATTGATAACAGCTGGCGTGGTTGAACAGTTGCCTTGCTATTCTAAATTTAGAATTGGACTCAAAAACCTGAATGCGGTCGCTTGATTCAAGTTTAGTATNAATAATGGAAGATGATGATGGATCTGACAAAAATAGAATCCCCAATCATTTTACGAGGAGACCAATCGACGGCATATCGTGATCCGGCTATTCTCTACCATAACCACGTTTTCCACTTATTTTACAGTTTGGTGGAAATCGAAGATGATGGTCATATTTTTAGCTATACTGCTATTTCAACTAGTTCCGACCTCCTTCATTGGACCTCACCCCGTAAACTAACCNCTAGAGACCAGCTACTGAATTTTTCCAGTCCGGGTAATGTCATCCGTTTTCAGCAGGAATGGTTGCTTTGCTTGCAGACTTATCCACGACCCGGATATACNGTNGACCAAATTCCTCGCTATGGTNACCAGACCTCCAGAATCTTTATCATGCGTAGTATTGATCTCGTCAATTGGTCTAAACCAGAGATTCTACTGGTNAAAGGANCACAAGTNCATGAAGAAGAGATGGGACGAATGATTGATCCCTACTTGGTACAAGACAAAGACCAATCCGAACTGTGGTGGTGTTTCTACAAACAGAATGGGGTTAGCCTATCGTCGTCCACTGATTTGGAAAACTGGACTTATCGAGGTAACTATCCATGCGGAGAAAATGTCTGTGTTCTAGCCGAAGACAATCAGTATATTCTGTTTCATTCACCCTCCAACGGTATTAGAATCAAACGGTCCACTGACTTAATGAACTGGCACGATTGGGGGCAACTGGTTACTTTGGGTCAAAAGGACTGGTCATGGGCTCGTGGCCGAATTACCGCTGGTACTGTAGTAGATCTTCGTCGGCTTTTGGGTGTGGAAAAATACTTGATGTTTTATCATGGATCAGGTCCAGAAACGGAAAAGATGCATTTCGACAATCATGCCTCCATCGGCATTGCTTGGAGTCGAAACCTACTCGACTGGTCATGGCCAGGACAACAATAATCAGTAGCATCATTATGAGATAAGAGGAAACAGAATTGCGAATATGACCTTTCAAAATAAAGAAGAAGCCCTAGCTTGGCAACAAAAATACGATCTGTCAGCACCTGAAGAAGGAGATATAGCTCCCGATTTTCAGTTATCCGATACTCGAGGAGAAAATCCGCTGACGCTCTCCAGTTTTCGGCAACAGAAACCGGTGGCTCTAATTTTTGGCAGTTTCACATGACCTCCATTCGTTCGGCAGTCGGTTAGCCTGCACCAACTCTACCAACAATATTATCAACGGATTGAATTCTTAGTGATTTATATTCGCGAAGCACACCCCATAGATGGTTGGGATGTTAATAGTCCTAACCGAATTACTGATCCCAAGACTACCGAAGAACGCTGTCAGGTTGCTGCTGAGTGTCAACAGACGATGCAGTACGGCATCCGTACCTACGTGGATGAGATTCATGACCCAGTGATGAAAGCTTATGCGGCCTGGCCGGAACGGTTGTATCTGATCGATCTCAAAGGGAAAGTCGTCTATGCCAGTGGACTGGGGCCATGGGGGTTCAAGCCTGAGGAATTGCAACAAGCTATCGATGGTTTGTTGGCTAGGTCAACCTTGGTAACGGAAAATCATGACTAGTTGTTAGCAGGACAAAATTTCATTTTCTAACAGGTTCATCCAAGGAGGAAACAGCTATAGCAATCGCTACCAAGGAATTGCCGATCAGCGGGCAAACTTTCTCAGTGGAAGGGGATACCGCCTTCCTGATTCTACCGGCTCAATCCAATGATAAACTTCCTTGGATATGGTACGCACCAACATTGCCTGGCTTGCCAGGAGCTGAAGAGGTCTGGATGTTTGACAAGTTTCTACAAGCTGGTATAGCTATTGCCGGTATCGATGTCGGTGAATCTTTTGGTAATCTTCAGGGTCGAGCACGTTATTCCTCCTTTCACCAATATTTGCGTCAGGAGTATAATTTCTCTAATAAAGCATCACTACTGGCGCGGAGTCGAGGAGGGCTAATGCTTTATAATTGGGCAGCAGAACATCCTGATTTCGTGGCCTGCATAGTTGGTATTTACCCAGTATGTAATCTCATCAGTTATCCTGGACTCCATAAAGCGTCTAGGGCCTATGGTATGGCGGAGGAGCAACTTGAAGCTAACCTTAACCGGCATAATCCAGTCGATCGCCTAGAGGGATTGGCTGANGAAAATGTGCCGATATTCTTTGTTCATGGTGATTGTGATATCGTAGTACCTCTGGAAGAAAACTCAGGAAAATTTGCTCAGCGATACCGACAATTGGGTGGTGAAATTAAGCTAGTAGTACCTAAGAGCCAAGGACACAACATGTGGTCCGGCTTTTTCCGGTGTCAACAGCTAGTAGATTTCGTAATTTCCCACTCAAGTAATGTGTGACAGGGGAATACGATTAAGATCAGCAAAATAAATTACGACTCGATAAAAAAATCTTACTCAGNCGTCTTAGGATCTGGCGAGGTCTTTCGGAAAGATTCTGTTCGGCTAGTGTAACGAATCTAGTGTTAATAGGTTCAATACAGCCTGCCCTCCTGAATAGATTCATCCCATCGCTGGGCTGCCAGATACGACATGATTGCCTGTTTCGAACTGGTTGAGTCAAGTCGCCGTAGGGCATCCATGGCAAAAGCGCCAACGTGCCCACATGGGTCGTCAAGTGCCTGAATCAGGATATCCTCGGCCATAGCAGCATCTTGGCCCAACCGTGCTAACGCCATGGCCGCATTGATACGGATCTGGTCCTGTGCTGTCCACCGACGAGAGTGTAACACTTCCTCCCAACTCGGTTCCTTCTTCAACAAGAACTGGCTGATGTCCATGACAAAAGGTGANACATTTTGACAAATACTGCCCAGTGNATCCANTACNGTGCGAACAAATCGATGGGATTTATCATTCAGACATTTTATCAATCGCGGAACCGCATTGNTGGCGAGNGAATCTAANTCACCTAGTGCAAAAGCTGCATTTATTCGAGTCCATTCGCTGGTGTCGTCCAGTGCCGAAATTAAAGCNTCAACGGCAGAAGAACCNACGGCAGTCAAAGCAAAAGCNGTATCGTCCATCAGGATAGCCCCTTCGTTCCAAGGTTNNGGCACCGAATCATCTTCTTTACNGATACCGCTCTCTCGTAGGCNAGCAATCAGTGGCTCTACCGCTGGTTGGCCAATGATTCCNANAGCATAAATAGCAGCNAAGCGCAACGCCTGATGATCAGTATTTAATATTTTAATTAAATAAGGTATGGACCCGGCAGCCTTAGCTCCCGAGGCGGCAATTTGGTGAATTATTTGCAAACGGGCATCCACTTCTCTAACTTCATGCAGATCCTCTATCAGCCGAGATACTTCGCTAGCCGATAGACTGTTTTTTCCCCTGAAACTATGGTATCGATCCTTTTTTCCACACATCCAATCCCAAACGTGTGACCACGTCAAGTTAAGATCATGTAGTGCTTGTACATCTTGTGGTTTTTTCCATTGCCTATTTAGACAACTCCAAGATGGCGTCACGGGTTCCGTTGCCCGCACGTAGATAAACTTTACCATATGACGTGGCTGATTGACCGTATTCAGACCAGCAGCATGACCAACATCGAAATGGGTCAGCGACACTGTTCCGGCTTCTCCATCCACTGGAATTGCCCGTGCCCGATCTGCATCGGTGATTCCCTGATTAAACTGTGTGCCGGGAATGACATGTGTGGGCCCGAGTGCGATTGGCGTATTCTGTGGATAGTACATAACTCTGGCATAACGAGAGTAGTGTTGCCTTGGGCGTCCGAGTGGAGTATATGCGTCCTGATGACAGTTGGCGGCGACGGCATCCTCTCGCACCTTGGCATCGGTTTTGGTTGTTGTCGTTGGTGAAAGATAATGACAGTGGCGATGTGGATGCTCAATATAGTCTTCGCCTAGAACGCTTATCAAAGCACCCTGAACTTCCGGACTATTAAGAACATGACGCATTTCAGGTACTTTTGGAAGGACGTTGTTGCCGGGGTTACTACCTTCATTCAAACAAGCAGTCAGTTTTCGACAAACTGTCTGGTGAATATCAGCAGGTACCGATGGTTTCAATATAATATACCCATTAACAATATACTGACGAACCTGCTCATCGCTGAGTAGGATAGGGTCGTCTCTGGATGGTACGTTCATGGCTACTAATTCCCTGTAACTTTCAATTGTTCTTTACATGCGCGCAGATTATAGCAGGTTGACACTTGAAGACCAACTGTGTTCTACAATTATTGATAGGTTTTCTGATTATGATTTGGTTTACAATGTTTGTCTTTGGAGTACTGAACCTGAAAGCATCCCGTTTCATTTTAATCAGAAACTCCTAAATTTGCAAATGATGAGATAGAACCTGGTTAGCAGAGATGTGTTCGTAACAGCCATTGCTATTAGGTAATGGCTGTTGAAATTCCATTGGTTGATCTTGACGATCGTTCACGTTAAGTTATTTAGTCGTTGGCCGACATTAAGATTGTAAAAAAGTTTACTGTTTAAAGGCGTAAAGCCCGTCGGGAACGAACCATAGGGAATGCGAGAATTTGCCGTGCGCACTTTCAGTGCTCACTGTATAATGATTGATCAGAATCAAGCAGAATGAATAATTTTCGGGTATCTCCTAACATGGTGCTTAACAGGACCGTCGAAAGCTGTGATTATTATGTCTTGTTAACCCAAAGTTAGGCAAACACGGGTGTACGGAGGAAGATCTCATGACGGCGGTTACAATTACGCTGAGAATAACAGGGCGAATTCTTAAGATGGAACTGACTGATCAAATGTTGAAAATATTGAAGCGATACCTTTACCCCATCAGGTTACCACAACGAGTCGACCGTTTGTCGTTGATTACTTCAGCTGCACTGATTCTATAAGCTCCATGTTTGAATTCATAGGGTAAGACAATCAAAACAATCAAGAAAACTCTGGGACTGGATAAGATTATCGCTTTTTACGGTGCTTACCCAGAACTAAAATCGCAAACCTTTGCTAGAAGTAGCGACTGGCAATATTGGAATGAACGAGGTGGAATTGCTTCCAAAGGAGTAGTCCACCAAGCGTTTCTAAGTCAAAATATCGACGAAGCTTCCGACTATCTTGCCAAGCTAGATTTCGGGGACAACCCTAACAAGATGATTGATATTGATGAACTTGGTTGGGACTTTGATGGCGGAATAGACCAACACTCAATTGAAATTCTAAAGGCAACGCATTATAAGAATCCTAGCTTAAAAATCGCGGTCTGGCAGATGCGCGGTCCCGTGGCACCAAAACTAGCGGCAGCATATCGAGACAGCGTTGAGCTAGTTATGATGGAGACTTACGTTGACTTGAACGACTCGTGGATGATTGCATTCCAGTTGCAGGCAGCACATCTTAATGGTTTATTGGAGAAAAGTCTGGTGGCTTTAGGATTGGGCAAGGAAAGCAATGACAAAGGTGGAGATCGCTGGACCCAAACCGCCGAAGAGTTGGAGCAACAGATTCGCCTCATTCGGTTTGTCGCACCGGAGTCACCTGGTGTAGCATTCTTTGGCAAGTGGAAATTGAGGGAGAATAAATGTCCGCTAACAGATAAACAGTTGGACGAAATCTGCAGTCGTTTTCTAGAGATCCCTACTGATGGTCATGGCCTCGAACCCAAGTTGTTTCAATTGGGGAAGGTTTTCACCAAAAATTATGATGGACCTGCCATTTTCTGTTCATCCGCTTTTGTGTTGCCATATTTTCACTCTGGTCATGATGGAGGACAGTGGGGTGAGTCGTATGAACCACCAGTCGCCCGCGCGCTCATGATGAATTTAGGTAACAAAGCTGCGGAAGGAATGCAGGTAAGCCTAAGGGATCCAGAAAAAGGGATTTGGGCGGCCGGCCCAGTTGCTATTCCAGCCCGGTCAGTGATAGTAGCTGTATTGCCTATATTGCCAGAAAAGGGATTCTGGGGTTGGGGAGGAACCTCTATTATGGAAGTCGATGCTCCGGAATGTGTGGTGTTCAAATTCTTAGCCTTCCGGCATCATGGAAAGCAAAATCCAATCGAGTTCCCCTTAAACGAAATGTCTATTAGTGAAGTTGAATAATCGTGAGTTAGGTCAGGCGAAAACAAATGTTATAGAAAAAAACTAGCATTTCGGATACAATTACAACTAGTTGTGGATGCCTTCTGTCCCAGACAATTTCAATTGAAACCATAGAGGGATTGCATGCGCATGTCTCTATGTATACCCTGAAATCTATTACAAAGTTTGGATTAACATTACAGCAGCTATCATCGGAGATAAAATCATGATAAAAATATCGCTTCAGCGCCTGACAACAACTTGTTTATTTTTGCTTCCCAGTGTTCTATTAATTGCATGTCAATCAAAGTCAGTTCAACCACTAGAATCTCAACATTCAACCGCTATGGTTGTTGAAGCCTCGTGTGGNCANTGCAATTTCGATCTCTCCGGAGNTGGTTGTNANTTNGCCATTCGTACAGATGGTAAAACGTACTTCGTTGATGGCATTACCATGGATGAACTGGGGGATGCACATTCANCAGATGGTTTGTGCAACGTAATTCACTCCGCCAAGGTAACGGGACAGGTGAAAGATGGACGTTTTCTAGCTAAATCATTTGATCTCCTTGTNAAAAAGTAATAATTGNNCAAGTTGGTCAAGAAGATNTAGAAACGCATCTGTTCATTCAATTTGACAATATCTTTATAAAGAATTGAATCTTAGTCAGACGANTTAAGTAAATTTTCAAAACTCAGGCTGCTAACGCCCTTCTAGAATTAAAATAATCATCCCTNGGGCACAAGCTATCCTTCAAGTGACTGAACCACTGCATGGAGACCTTTCAGAACTTAGCAGTAGCTTACATTTTCACTAAACTTACCGTATTATGCCTGNTACTTGCCTTGAGTANACCTGGAATAAGCCACACGCGTTTACCTGGAACTAACTTCATTAATGTAACAGATGAAACTGAAGTNGATTTTACCCATTTCNCCGGTGCCTTAGGAAAACGATATATGCCAGAGACAATGGGATCAGGTTGTGCTTTTTTCGATTTCGATCATGACGGATACCTAGACATCCTGTTCGCGAATGGTAGAGAATGGAGAGACGATAATCAATCCAGTTATACTCCGAAACTATACCGCAATTTGGGCAACGGGAAGTTTATAGATGTTACTGAAAAAGCTGGATTAGCTATCCCTATGTATGGAATGGGGGTTACTATTGCTGATTTCGATAATGACGACGACCAAGATATCTATTTTACCAATGTGGGTTCTAATCTCCTTTTTCGCAACAATGGCAACACCACATTCACAGATGTCACCGATATATCTAATACAGGAGGTGACGATTGGTCTACTAGTGCGCTTTTCTTCGACTATGATCGCGATGGTCAGTTGGACCTGTTTGTATGCAACTATGTGAAATGGACAATCGAATCCGACCTATCCTGTACTGTAGATGATCAACATCGGTCATATTGCACTCCAGCTGTGTACCCAGGTCAATCGTGTAGGCTCTATCGTAATCTCGGAAAAGGTGGTATTTTCCAAGAGACAACAGAGAAAGCAGGTGTCTACAATCCGGACGGGAAATCACTTGGTGTAACCATGTTGGACTATGACGATGACGGTTGGATAGATTTGGCAGTTGCTAACGATACAGAAGCCAACTTCTTATACCACAACAACGGTGATGGGACATTTACTGATCAAGCGTTGTTGATGGGAGTTGCTTTCGATGAAAATGGGAAATCGCAAGGCTGCATGGGAATCGACGTTGCCGACGTTAATAATGATAATAGCAATGTTATTGCTATCGGCAACTTTAGCAACGAAATGAACTCGTTCTTCCTAGCACGTGCAGGAGATTATTTTAGTGATCAGACGATCCAAACTAGAATTGGAAATCCCAGCCTGTTTACGCTAACTTTTGGTCTATTCTTTTTAGATTTTGATTTAGACGGATACCAAGATTTATTTTGTGCCAATGGTCACATCGAACCCAACGTAAGTAGATATCAAAGAAACATTCGTTATCCTCAACGTCCCTCTCTTTTTTGGAATCAGCAGAACGGTAAGTTTGATGAAATCGGATTGAAAGTTGGGCTGAAGAAAGCTGGGGTAGGACGAGGCGCAGCCTATGGCGACTACGACCGAGATGGTGATCTAGATCTTTTGGTTTCAAATAGCGGNGTCATATCTAGAAATGGACGAGCATGGCTACTACGAAATGATGCCAATCACAAAAATAATTATCTACGTATCAAAACTAAAGGTATTGTCAGTAACCGTGACGGTATTGGCACCAAAGTTATTATTAGTACCGCAGGTGTTCAGCAAAGACAAATGGTTCATACGGGTAGTAGTTATTGTTCACAAAGTGAAATGATACTTACTTTCGGTTTGGGGCAGGCGGAAGTTGTCGATTGGTTGGAGGTNATTTGGCCTTCCAGTACAATTGACAAATATACTCATATTACAGCTAATACTCTATTAACCATTAACGAGGGAGAAAGNAAACAACAGTGAAATTACCAGCAAATGTCCAAGGTAAATCTAGTCTTTATTTCGAAAAGAGATATGTTGCTGGACCACTTTTTTTCGCTTTTAATCTTTTACTTGTTTTATTTCTTAGTTGCTCAAAGGAGAAAAATCTACCAAGCAATAAGGAAACCCAGCATACAGGGATAAGCATACAGTTAGGAAAACAGAAAGCAAAGAAAACAAACACTTTAGCTCAGGCAAAAGAACACTATAATCAAGGGGTTTTTAATCAAAAACAAGGAATGCAGGAAAAGGCAATTACAGAATTCAAGGAAGCTATTCGATTACATCCAGACTATGCTGAGGCATACAACAACATAGGAACGTCCTACCAGTTTCTGGGGGAATACGATAAAGCTATCCAATCCTATCAAAAATCTGTTGAAGCTCAGCCGAACCTGATTGAAGGATATCACAATTTAGGGACACTCTATCTTTTACAAGGGAAAATAGATCAAGCCATTACCGCTTATAAAGGAGTAATTCACTTTAAACCAGAATTAGCTACTGCCTATGTAGATTTGGGACGNGCTTATGGCATGAGTGGACAGTTGGATCAAGCTATTGACCAATTTAAAATGGCACTTAATCTGGATTCCAACCTTTTGGAAGCACATTACGCAATCGGGGTCTCGTATCGCCATCAAGGGATGACTGATATGGCCACTGAATCGCTTAAAAAAGTAATTGCCCGAAAACCTAACTTCACGGAAGCACACTTGAATTTGGGATACGCTTACCGNGATCAAGACAAATTGGAGGAAGCCGTTGATACCTTTAACNCNGCCAGCCAGATCGATCCCAATAATTATCAGATATTCCATGAACTTGGTATCACNTATATGAAACAACATAGATACANAAAGGCAATTGTTGCCTTTCAACAAGCGCTAAAAATCCAACCTGAAGCTATACAAACAGAGAACAACCTAAAAATTNCCCAAGCCAGGCTAACACAACACAAGTAGATTTGATGCCGATTTACATCTTCGTTCTAGCATCGAAAATACGATTGAGGAAAGAATGCACTATCGTCAATTTGGTCGGACTAAGTTACAAATCAGCGAGGTNAGTTTAGGGGGNGCCTACCTGATGGGACCANACCCNGCACAGGCTGAAGATAATGTGCNTCAAGTGGTCAAGTCGGCTTTTGCTCTCGGTATCAACTATATAGNTACCGCACCACTCTATGGAATGAGTGAAAACCTACTGGGCCAAGCATTGGCGGATATTGCTGATCAATTTCATTTTGCTACTAAAGTGGGGTTAGAACCAGAAGATTTTGATTACAATGCTGACAGTGTTTTGTGGAGTTTGGATCGCAGTTTAAAACGACTTCAGATTCCCAAACTGACGGTAGCACAAATTCATGAAGTTAATGTTGCAGGTTGGGATCGAATTATGTCACCTGGCGGAACACTATCTGGATTAAGACAAGCACAACAAAAGGGAATGTGTGACTTTATCGGTATCACCGCTCGTGCTATTCCCCTCTTAGCTGAACTCGCTGACACAGGTGAATTTGATACAGTTTTAGTCTACCATGATTATCATCCCGCTTGCCTAACAGCTACAGAAACTGTAATCCCAACAGCAGTGAAACAACAAATGGGAATTGTGGTAGCAACCGTACTGGCAGGAGGCTTATATACTGACCAACATCAACAGGTTTTAGCCAAGATTAGCAATCCGGTCGAACGTCAGCGAGTTACTCAGATCTTACAAAAACTACAAGCAAACGAGCACACACTACCACAGAATGCTTTCCGTTTTGTGCTGGCTGATGAACGAGTAACCACGGTTTCCAGTGGAGCGGCTAATGTTCCCCAATTGACCGAAGTAGTGAAAGCCTCCACTTTGGGAACACCAACACTCTGAGACTTTCAGCCTTCACATCAATAGGTTAGTTTGCACAACTTGCCTCGGTAATATTAGCCGATCCGTATTTAGAAAAATATAACTCAACATAGGCAGGTTATCCTCGCCAAGAATCCACATTCAGTAAGGCACTTCCAAAAATAATGCCAGCAAGAACCAGAAAAACCATCAATTTGGATTTCCCTATCTGTGGAACCAGTTAGAATTCTAGATAGGTTAAAAATCTAAAGTGTGGCCGTTAGTTTATTTAACCAACCCTGAAGTGTATATCGGGATCTCCCAATTTCTTTTTTTGTCAGGACAGCCAGTTTTTCCCTACCACTGTATCGGATATGCAGATCCGATATCTAGATAGGGAAAAACTGGCTGTCCTGACAAAACAAGAAATTGGGAGATCCCGATATACACTTCAG
>NZUQ01000089.1 GCA_002697225.1 Candidatus Poribacteria bacterium | reverse complement strand
TATTCGAAAAGTGCTTTTTTATGGTTATAGCTATCGATGGTTGAGGCCACGGGACGACATGACTGTAGGTCATTTAATCGATCAGTGCGATCCAATTCGACAGCAGTTATTAGGTGCAAGTACAGGTGGGATGGGTTATACATCGCCTCAGGACAGAGACGTGCCACTTAAACCTTGGTTAAGGGAACATCTTGGAGTAGAAGCAGTAGCTCCATGAGTAATCAAATATGTCTATTATGTTAGTTAGTTCTGTTTTTTTAGATATAAAAATGTTCGTTGGTGCTAAATCTATACTACCGACAGATTTGTATGTATAATCGTTCAAATCACATGATGCACCCTTTTTCCAAACGAACGAAATCAAGATCCATAGAAATTTTTTTTCGATGGAAAATCCCCAATCATATAAGCAGGGAAAGATACACATAAGCAGGGAAAGATACACAAAGCCAATTAATAAGAGTACTTTAATGTCGGAAGATCCTGTAGAAAATAGCGAGCCATTCATATTCGACAACAACTGGGGACATTGGGGGAATCTGCCTCCTCATGATCGTAAATTAACTACTACCAATGCCGATGGTGAACTTGTTGTGCCACTAACCGAGGAACAGAAGTTCACTTTTGATACCAATGGCTGGCTCATGATTCCCGGCTTGTTAGTAGAAGATGAACTAGAAGAAATGCGAGAGTTTTGCTACCGGTTGGTCAACGATCTAGAGTCCTTGCCGTATGCTATGCGAACTCCAATTGCGGGGCCGTTGGAACGTTTAGTTGATCATCCAGTTGTAGTTGGATTTTGTAATGAATTCCTCGCTTATCCTGCCTTAGCAAATGAAGATCACTATGGGTTTCGGTTTGAGACTAGCTTCCTCCTGCATCGTTCAAAGGGCATGGGAAGATTTAGTCCACATAATGGCAATGGTCTATGGCGTTTGCCAGGAAACTCGCACATTTACCGCGCAATTCCAGGCAAAGGATACTCAGGGTTAACACGGGCTGTTTGGGAATTAAATCCAGTCCAAGAAGAAGATGGAGGAACTCTGTTTGTTAATGGAAGTCATAAAGCCGCATATAAGTTACCAGAATCTATCAAAGATCGGAGTTCGTCTTTGTGGAACACTTACTCCTGTCCAGCGGGGTCAGTTATCTTCTTTTCAGAAGCTACCACTCATAGTGCGCAAGAATGGCAGAACAGCGAAATTGACAGGATCCCTATTTTTAACCAGTATAACTCGATCGGAAGCCGATTTCACTGGTGGGAACCACCAATGGAGCTGTTGGAAACGATGCCGCTCAAACGTCGGTCACTTTTCCGCCACGCGTATTCAGAAAGAGCAAATACCGGTATGGAAACCAAAAACCTGTTTGAACGGCCAATTGGTTAATCCATCCTTACTATACGCCACAGGTTCTATGATTTGTTTCCGGTCTTTCTTGTTTTGAACTGACTTGATAATTTCAGATATCGCTGATTTTAGATAGGTTTATAATTTTGGGCCGAAAACATACATTCTTCCCTCAAAACTCAGTGCAAGATGGTCCATCGGATTATCCCCCAGACGAATGACACGTGCACTAACGTGCATAGGCATTTGATCTCCCCAAATATGCTGCAGTTCAGTCAATTGTTTGACTCGTCTACCACAACCATCATAGAATGATTGAACAGGGCCGGATGTATTCATCCAAATTAGTTGTGTCTCCATGTTTCCCCAATGGACACTAGTGGATCCTTGACCGAGATAGTCCGGTTGAATTGTCCAAAGTCTATCACCATAACCGGAAAAGAGTGACAAAATACCCATATTTCCCCAACGGGTTACAACAAGAATTTGTTCGCCTGGCAAATCAGCTCTTACTTTGACTCTTGTATAACCTTGTGCATGTCCCATACGATGGTTAACTCGTGTCCGGCCGGTCAGTGCGTCTACCACATAGACACCGGCACTTCCAGTTATGAGGAAGGCTACAGGGTCAATCGCTTTGTCGTTGGAAAATGCACCTAGGGCCACAGCATCATAATGTTGTCCTCCATATGTGTTGAGTACTTCTTGATCCCGATCATGTACCCAGATCACGTTGCCTTCAGCATCAAACAGAGTTCCTCCGGCTAATAGTTCATCCTTTCCGTCCTTATCAACATCGAAAAATTGTAGGGCATGTCCATGTCCGTACCAAGCTGTATTTTTCATTTCGTAATCCCAAAGCGGGTTTAAGTCTTTATCGTAGGCCCAGAGGTTGACTCCTCCTCCTCCCTTATCTCCACGCCACTCACGCAACACGATGTCAGTTCCTGCATTTTGGCTGAAGTTGCAACTAGTTGGTGACAGATCAGGCATATTAAGACTTGGATGAAATTCCGGACACTTAGTTCGGCTGGTGACTTTGCCGTCTGTACCTTGTAGTACAATTAGATCTCCCCAACCTGTTCCCTCAGTCTTAACTATGCCATATATCAATCGACCATTTCGGCCATGTGATTTTGAGAAGACAATGTGTTCAACTGATTCGTCAGCTTTCCAGATAAGTTCTCCTTCAACTGTCATCGCAGATAAACTTCCATTCGATGTGACCAGTATGTCATTTCGATTAGGTATGATAAAATCGTGAAATACAGGCTGACCACCTAGTTTTTCTAGATCAAAAGTTTTTACTAATACTGGGTCTGGTATCCGCTCACCGAATTGTCTCTCTTTTTCATGTTTTAGGTTTCGATGATATTTATCTCGCTTGGTTTGAGAAGGGGTCTGACTGATTTCTAGAAACTTTAATTTTGATTCTCCAAGAGAACGAATACCAAATTTACCGAGTTTAAAAGTTGTATCCGTGACCAGAAAATCAACATCTAGTTCTGGACACAGACAGCGAATTGTTGCTCCCTCCAGCTGAATTTGCAGTGTTACATATTGATCTACGATTGAAATAGGTTGCTCCGACAGAACGAACCATTCGTCATCACTACGTCGATATAGCACTACTCTCCGTTGGCCCTCAATACCAAACTGATAATATTGACGAGATGTCTGTACACGAAATACCAAGCCAACCAACGCTTCTGTACAGTCAGATCGATCCATGTGTGGTTGGGAACTAGCGTCTTGCGGTTTAATTTGAGCTGTTATATCCGCATCTCGAAACTCAGTTGTTTCGTAAACCAAGGCACGTTCATANNCATNNNAGAATNNAGAGNGTGTTTTNACCTTCTTCNTTGGTTACTTNTAATGCTGANGGGCGTCTCGAGAATCNTCCCCATGGAGATAGTGGTGTCGACCAACNAGNAAAGTATNTTTCCGNCANCTCGTTTTTCGGTTCANNNACAACTAACACTGGTCCNTCCNGACNATTNTTTAANCGAATTTCGGTGATGATTTTTTTAGGCTCTATTTNTCGTTTNATTGTGTCTGTTTTCTCTTTCATATANNATTTATTAATTCTTTTACGATNTTTCTAAATAGGANCATTTTNATCTTAAGATATTAAANTGAATANATCANCNNAAGTNATTTAANTANANCANAAACGTATTTTGAGAATTGNGTTGGGTAAAGTCAACTATCGNTCATCACTATGGAAATGCNAAACCATGNCAAGTTATAATTCATTTTATCATTACATATCAAAGCCNACAAAACATATCAAAGCCAACAAATGTTAGACCAAGACTGCATTAAGTTCNTNCAATNGTGCCTCCCGNAATTGGGTTATCANTGGGAAGGATTCCACCGNGTAAGNAAACAGGTATGTAAGCGGATACAGAAACGNCTNGTGGNTCTAGANCTNCCNNATTGTTCCTATTACTATTCCTATTTAGAGNANAATGCGGANGAATGGAAAATCTTAGACTCNTTTTGCTATATTACCATCTCNCGCTTTTATCGAGATCGAAAAGTNTTTGNAATATTACANCACCAAATTTTACCTCTGTTAGCTCAGAATGCCTTTAAAGAGAGCCGANTGNAGATTCGGTCTTGGAGCNTGGGATGTTGTTCTGGCGAGGAACCTTATACTTTGCAGATTCTATGGCATCTAGACNTATTACCCAAACTNTCAAAGNAACTTCAATTAAAAATAGTTGCNACTGANCAACNTTCTGATTTAATCANTAGNGCTAANAGGGGNCAGTATCCGCAGAGTAGCTTGAAAGATCTNCCAAAGATATTTCAAGAGGAAGCATTTATTCAATCGGAAAGTAAATATATCCTAAAANATTACTTAAAANCAGATGTNAGGTTCTTCAAGCAAGACATNCGACAGCAGCTGCCAGATGGGAGTTTTGATCTGATACTNTGTCGAAATCTTGTTTTCACCTATTTTCAACANGATTTACAGCTAAAACTGNTAGAANAATTTATCAAAAAACTAAGACCAAATGGTTTTTTTGTTCTTGGTGCTAATGAGCCATTAAAACAGAGTGACGATTTTCTTGANCCNNATCTGGATCTAGTTGAAAAATCAATCTACCAGAAAAAATAGAGTAATATTTTTGATATTATCGTTCAAGATTGAACTATTCCGATTGATTTTTAAGGCTTTCCAATATANGGTTCGCCTCCCTTTTAATAGCAGCATTTTGGGCGTGACTACTTAATTTTTCAAGAAGTGATATTGCCATCGGATTCTTTTTTTGTATGGAGTAGATTTGAGCAAGGTATAATTGGGCGGGNTCATNAAATTCACTTTGGGGATATTTATCAATGACGGTTTTAAAATGCTTTTCCGATTTTTGGAGATAATTTTTATTACTTTGATAATTCTGACCGTAAAAGAGACCAAAATTTACATGCAGTTTGGGTAAGTAAGCAGACTCGTCTTTTAGATCAAGAGCCGAAGCTTTATCGAGCAAAGCCTCACCTTCTTCAATATTACTCTGATTTACCTGGGCTAGAGCCATTTCCNCGTAAACTTTTGGGAAGAATTTGGATTGGTTACTGGGATCCAGTACCGATATTGTGTTGACTAGAGCTTGTCCTTTTGTGAGATTNCCCCGTTTGATGTAGATCATNGCCAAGCTGATATTTGCCTTGAGATNTTCCGGATTCTTTTGGATTTCCGCTCTTAAATTCTCTAATTNGTTTTCCTCTTTAAGCGTTTTCTTCATTAATTCCGAGAATTGATCNGGTGGTATATACCCGNTATTAGAACTGATTAAGTGTCCTTCTGAGCTCAAGAACGCAATAGTAGGATAGTAGGTAACACCATGTTTCCTTACTATCTCTGCATTTTCAGGATGGTTCCTATCTTGAGGGTTGACCTTTAAAACCACAAACTTTTTTGATAGTCNGATGACCTTTTTATCTGTAAACGTTTCTGCATCCAGCAGCTTACACGCACCTCAGTTATCTATATAAAAATCGATCATGATTGGCTTATTAGTCTTTTNGGCTTCTTGCATTCCTTCTCTAATNGAATTAGTCCAATTTAATGTTTTTGCACTAAAAGCACATAGATTTATGGAGGCAAATAGTAATAGAGAAAATACGGNAGGTATTCGGGTGTTTCGCTTAGCATTTTCGTTAATCATGAATTTTTNCCTTGTATTTAAAATGAATTGCATTTTATGTTATATCAACCCTTACTAACCCGAGAGACCAGTAGTAGATATCTATGTGAAGACATCTTACATAGACTATGATACTACCTCAGCCCTACGATAAACAAGTTTTGATTAGGATGACATTATTCCATCAGTTGAAANAACTCTCAATATATGTTTCAATTTAACAAAAAATTAACAAGTCCTATCGGAACCATCAGAGTTTGAACAAGAAACTAATTGCCACAGACAGAAACCAACAGATTACAGAATTGTCTGCGGCTACCAAATTTGGTNTTCTAGGAATTTGCAAGATTTAGGCTAAACTGAACCAATCAGCAATATGAGCTTCCCTATTTGTGGAAATGCTTAGTAGATCCGGTTTTTCAACGGCTTGATAAATATCGGAAATCCAGGTGGTTGGGAATTGACTTCCAGTGTTGAAAATCAGCAGCGATCTTGGAGCGATCAGAGCTCCCGCAGTACGGAAATCCCCTACGCGACGAATACTCGGAATTGGCAGTTTTTCCACAAAAGCATCGTCAGTTTCAGTATTGAGCTGTTCTATATCAATAACAACACGATTTGCTTTTGAGAATCCCGCAGCCAACATGGCAAATATTCCTCCACCGTTTATGCCAACAAGGTTGCGGTTTGCTTGAGGTAAACGCTCTTCTATTTTATCTAGTGCTAGTAGAATATCCTGTATCCATAGTGCTTGATCCGTTCGATTGTAAGTCGTGAAAAATTGGTCATCTACTTGCCGGATGGAGGGCCGTAGTTGTAGAGCAAACACAGAATGCCCTATCTTGATCAGTTGACTTGTCAAAGTTTCAAGATCACCTTGCTGATAAACAATTAAAGTTGCTTCCTTAGCATTATCTGAGTTACTCAATTCCTGCATGAGGTCTTCAGAAGAGTTTTGTGATGGTTGAAGTGCAAGTGCGTGGTACAGTCCTTTCCCCATTTCTTCTTGGTATGACTGGAGCTCGGATGCATTCGTTGGTTTTCTCGATTCAATACCAAATTTGGCACTTTGAATGAGTGACTCCGTTAGTTGATCCATGTTGAATGCGTGATAGGGGGTTGACCGATGATGAAATACCAGCAGATCTTCATCCGATTCGATTTCAGAAGGTTCCTCTTTCAATTCAACTGGATCTGATTTATCCAAAAACCATTTTCCAAACCACTCATATACAGCTTCTCGACTGGCTTGATTGTAGTTATGATCGGCATCAATCTGTACTTGATGCACCTTTTCTGCTGCCTCAAAGTGTTGGTATATTGATAGGATAGCAGGGTACTCGACATCCGGTGTGTTTTTGGTCCAGTCACCAGTTGCCGATACTAATAACAGAGGTCTAGGTGCCATCATAGCTCCAATTTCCATATTACTGAAGTCGATTCGCAAATTTGGAGAATTTTCGCATAAACAACCACCTTGCATATGGGCGGATATCATGTTAACTGGAGCCGCAACTTGAATTCGTTGATCAATCGCCATTAACATGAAGGTTTGTGTGCCACCTCCTGATGCCCCAGTGCAACCAATCCGGTCCGAATCCACATCAGGCAAACCTTGGAGAAAATCGATCGCACGAATACCATTTTGTAATTGTAATCCCATCAAGCTAATGCCCCAGATTTCCCCTTGTGTTCCTACATTAAACTGTCTATGTTCGACTTGCTTACCACTATCATTGTAACCTACCATATCATATGAAAAGATAACGTACCCTTGCTTTGCAAAGTTGATACAGCGACTAGGAATAGATCCCAGCTCTGTGTTTTCTAGACGTCCGTGTGCCCAGTGTCCATGTGGACTTGCTATAGCAGGAAAGGGAGAATTTTTTCCTATAGGACGATAAAGATTACCTGTACAGAAGAATCCTGGATAGGATTCGAAATAGACTTTTTCAATCGTGTAATCTTTCCGCTCAATTTTATCAAAAATTTTAGTTCTAAGTGGAGTGTCTTCTAATTTTGGATACTGTCCAGTGCTAACCAAGATATGATTGTGAATGTATTCTGAAACTTCATGCCAGTCTTGTTTGTCATACTTAGGAAAATGTCTTATCGTATTGAGGTCCTGCAAAGGTGGTGATGGACGGGGATTTTCGGGTGTTTCTGTCACTATGAAGGTCCTTCCTTTATTTTTTTGTGCGTTCATTGATTCAACATAACATCAGTCAAGTAATATGACAACAAAGATAGGGTTGTTATGTGAAACTCGTTATTTACAAGCGAATTTCGGAAGTGGGATTTTACTCCATATTATACTCTATAGTTGTAGTGGAAGTGCCATAGAAATGATGACTAGAATTACTATGGTCACAGCAGATTGGGTGAATGTTTCTTATCTTCTATTTGATATTAGACTAAATCAGTTTGCAGTTAGTTGATTATATCGATGATAGTTATTCATTGTTGTAATATATAATGTGTTTATGTCTTTGAACAAAATCAACTGCATTTCTAACAACTTTAAACCGAAATATGGAAAACTAACTAGATTAATAGGAAAGGAATATCAGCTGTGTTAACTGGTATATGGACTATTGGTATCAAAGTTCCGAATCTCGAGCGTGAAATAGAATTTCATCAGCAGTTTGGTAATGAACTTATTCTTGACGAAACTATTGAGTTTGAAGGGGAATCTTATCGTATACCATTAATTAAAATGGGTGACAAATACATTCATTTGGCAGAAAAAGCAGTTTATGAAAATTTACTACCAGAGCCTCTACCTTTTGGAATAACACATCTAGTTTATATAAGCGATAGCTTAGATCAGGATGTTGCTAAAGCTGTTGCGGCTGGCGCGGTAGAGATATTTCCTATAGCCAAAGTTTCCGCAGGTTTTGGTGAACGCCGAGTTGGGTTTCTAAAGTCACCTAGTGGATGGATTTTTGAAATTATTGAGATCACGACTGATTTGGTTCCTGAAGTTTAATAGCTTCAGCCAAATGACAACATTAAATCCGTAGTTGTCTGGGAAACATAATGGCTTTAAAATAGTTTCTATAGCGATGCTAAACTGAAGGAAATCTTGTATTTGTGGTAATGCTGCAAGGGCATTGGGTGTCGTAGAATCTGAGGATGTCGTATTTGCTCTGATACAATTATTACAGCAAGATCAAAACGTGGGAATTCGTTCTGCTACAGCAAAGGCATTAAAGAGTATGGGTATATCTAAAAGGCTAAAATCAGTCAAGCAATATGAATCACGATAGTAACGACACATTTATCAAATCAGTAAGTGCCGAATAATAGAACTGCATAATTTGTCTTTTTGTTTTCGCGTTTTTTCGCACTTAGTTATATCAACATGACTAATGAAAAACAATAGAAAGTGTATAATGCTTGCACAATTTGCTTTCATTTAGTTGCTCTTTCCACGCTTGTAGTAACATTTATATGATACTCGAATTTCTCTAAACCGGTTTGGGTGACGTAGATTAGTAATAGTAAAGGCTAATAGCTACAAGGTTATCCTGTAAGCTCATCTAGAGTAACTATATAATGTAATGGTATGTTGGTGAGAAGAAAGTCTTTAGGGAGAAAACAGCTTAGCTTTTTCTTAGAAATAGGGGATCAACCCAGACGTAGCGACGATTGCCATCCTTTTTGGATCTGATAGTTTGTCGCGATACTTTACGCCGAATTGTCCGCCGACTTATACCTAAACGNATTGACGCTTGGTCAATAAGCAACCACATAATATGTCCTTTGATTTGAAAAGTAATCGACACAATTACATGTAAAAGCTAACGGGGAGTTANAGNCCTTAGTTACACATATAGAATTATAATNAGGTGTGAAAAATTGTTTTGCAGGATCGGTGTGTCAGCTTTCAGCATANAGNATGAAATTGAAAACAATAAATACATAACATAAGTTTGTATGCTTCGCTTTAAATCAACGATAAAATNAAATCCAAAATGATTCGAATTCTCTATTTATTTTTTTTTGAAACTAGCGTGCTGTCCAACCTAAATCAATTGTCCAGTCTGAACCAGTTATAGCACTNGCAGCGTCGGAGCAGAGGAACACGACAAGAGCAGCCACTTCCTCAGGACTGATGAGCCGCTTAATGGCAGCTGGTTCTANCATCACCTGCNTAACCACTTCTTGATCCGAAAGGCCATGAATAATAGCTTGTTCAGCAATTTGATTTTCAACTANTGGNGTTCGNACGTAGGCTGGNCATAGGGCATTGACTGTGATACCATGCGCNCCNCCCTCTAGTGCTGTAGTACGTGTGAGTCCGATAAGGCCATGTTTTGCTGTAACATAACCACTCTTGAATGGAGAAGCAACACGACTATGGATAGAAGCAATGTTGACNATACGCCCCCAANNGTTTGCCTTCATTTTTGGCCAAACATACTTAGTCAACAAAAANGGNGCTGTTAGCATTACGGATAACATTTGCTCCCAAGTGTCTTCGGGAAACTTTTCAATAGGATCTACATGCTGAAATCCCGCATTATTTATNAGAATGTCGATCCGATCATGATGTGTTAGTGTATGATCTACCAAGGTTTGACAATCAATCCGCTGAGACAGATCGGCAAGTACAAAATAACCACCAATAGATTCAGCTACGATTTCTCCCCGCTCTTCGTTCAGATCGGCGATAATCACCTTNACATTATTTTGTGTAAGTGCTTTNGCAATTGCTTGCCCGATGCCGCTTGCAGCACCTGTNACAATAGCGACACGTTCGCTCATTNGTTGCCTCCGAGGAAAAATGGTGAGNAATCAGCCTTTTCAGCAGCNTTCAGGGAAATACCCGAATTTTGGAAAATCAAAGTGTTTTTTCAGATCCNCTCTAGNTGTTATTAGCTTATCTAANTNTGCATCCTTTTTCAATTTTTTTTCATCAGTTTATACTTTGNTATTTATTAGTCTGNAATTAGTTTATCTGTNTTGCANGCCTAACAAATCATAAAAAGGTTTAATTATTTTCTCTGCCGATATAAAATTGTGATTATATAAGTTAGTTTTTGCAANTGATGNTTAAGTNCAAAATTCTTTTCGACATAACTTTGTACTTCTNTGTCGAATNGNGTGTTCTATTTTGTTTGGGAGGANAAATGATGGAAGAAGTAANATTGGGATTCATTGGGACTGGTGGTATGGCCAGCGCCCACATGAATAATCTGAAGAACTTTNANGACGTTAAATTTGTTGCTATGTGTGATGTCTCTGAGGATCGTGCNAAGCAACGTGCTGAAGAATTNGGTGGTAACGCTTATNCGGANTATCAACGGATGTACGATTCGGAAGAACTTGATGCTGTGTATATTTGNACCCCACCGTTCGCACATGGNCNACAAGAAATAATAGCATGCCAAAAAGGNGTTGCTATGTTTGTCGAAAAGCCAATTGCTTGCGAACTAGATACTGCGGTTATCATCAATGATCATGTGGAAAAAAGTGGTGTTATTACCAGTGTCGGTTATCATTGGCGTTATGGTGGAAANGCACAACATGCCAAAGNGGAACTTGAGAAGGAAACGCAAATTCTTGGTGCGTTAGGATATTGGATGGGAGGAATGCCAGGTGTTCCATGGTGGCGTGTAAGAGCTCAATCAGGCGGTCAGCACGTCGAACAGACGACTCACATATTTGATCTCGCTCGTTTTGTATTGGGGAATGCGAAATTGGTACATGGTGTTGCATCAAGTGGTAGTATGACAGATATTCCTAATTATGATGTTGATGACATTAGCATGGTAAATATTGAGTTTGAAAGNGGAGCAGTTGCTAATATTGTTTCTTCATGTGCAATGGAAAATTGGGGTCGAGTTCATCTTGAGGTGTTTTGCCGTGGTGTTGTTGNTACTATTGGCGGATCAAACACCATTCGTAGAAAGGATCAAGAGGAAGAACTGAGTGGTTCTGGTGGTCAGGATAGAGACCGTGTGTTTATTGATGCCGTCAAAGCCGGNGATAGCTCGGAAATTCTGTCTCCTTACAGTGATGCTTTAGANACACTTCGTGTTATGCTAGCAGCAAGCACATCATTTCAAACTGGCAAAGCAGTAGATCTGTAANAAATATGACAAATGCTTTTAAACACAAAGCCTTCAGGTTCTGCTGAAGGCTTTGTCAAGTTTTTAGTTTTGTTCTTCTCTTAGTGCATTNTGGTTGTTATCTATATATGACAGAATACATACAAACATGACAAAAACAAAAATTGAATGTATAAAGTGGGCCCAGTTATCTGGTGAAAGACCACGTAAAGCTGGATGTAACTCAAGATTAGGTGAGCATGGTATCCTTGTCAAACCCCCAATTGCGGTTATCTTTGCTGACAATGGCACAATTGGATTTGGTCGGGCTAACATTAGCAAAGAACAGGCGCAGTCACTTATAGGATTGTATATAGAGGATATATTTGATTTGACAAACGGTGTTAAAAGGCAATTCCATTGGATTGAGTATCCAATTTGGGATCTAGTTGGTCAACTTGCCAATAAACCGGTTTATTCATTGTTGGATCAAAGTATTCATGAAAAAGATGTATTCACTGTATCTTGCTATGATACATCGCTTTACATTGATGATCTCCATCTCACCAATCACAAGGAAGCTGCTGATTTAATTGCTTTGGAAGCCAAAGAGGGACGTGAGTATGGTCATAGCAATTTTAAAATTAAGGTTGGAAGAGGTGCTATGCATATGGCGTTGGAAAGTGGAACAGTGCGTGATATCATGGTGGTTCATGCAGTTCGAGAGGTTGTCGGCACTCAAGCTAAGATTTTATTGGATGCGAATAATGGGTATAATTTGAACCTGACTAAACGTGTATTAGCTGAGACAGCAGAAGCTAATATACATTGGATGGAGGAAGCCTTTCACGAGGATCCCAAACTCTACGATAATCTTAAAGCTTGGATCCATGCAGAAGGATTAAAAACGTTAATTGCGGATGGTGAAGGATCTGCTTCACCAAATCTGCTGGATTGGGCACGTAATGGATTGGTTGATGTAATCCAATATGATATTTTTGGATATGGTTTCATGCCTTGGCTAAAACTTGGTTCACAATTGGATCAATGGAATGTTAGATCNGCNCCNCANCANTATGGAGGATATTANGGTAATTTTGTGTCCTGTCANCTTGCCGCAGGTATCCAGNAGTTTGAGTTTGTAGAGTGGGANCAAGCCTNTNTTTTTGGTATAGATGACTCTGCTTATACGATAACNGATGGGTTNGTAAACGTTCCAAAAACTGCNGGATTTGGTTTGAANTTAGATCAGAAAATCTTCAATCGACAAGTCAACCAAAACGGATTTGTTGCCAGATAACAATTATACAAAATACAAGTAGGAATTTTTAATTCAACCTTCAAGATTTAAACGGGAAACGCTCGATTTTTTTGGTAATACTCAATTTTGGTTTGGCTTTATCTCTCCGTTTCTAGATACACAGTTTTCTATTGACCTTCCCAAATTGTTCCTAAATATGTTCATTCTAATAATTAATGGATTTTATACTCGTTCACAATTTATACTAATTGCCATCGAAATTAACTAGAAAGAGAGGTTGAGAATGCCACCTGCTTTTTTAGCAATTGGACATTTTTGCCAAGACGTCACGCCAAACGGATATACTATTGGGGGAGGTGCTGCTTATTCTACTGTTACTGCCCGAAACCTCGGGTTAGGAACGCATGCTGTGACTTCTGTCGCTGAGGATTTTAATCGGAAAAACCCTGTCCTAGATCGGATCAATGTTACATACCATGATTCTATAGAAACAACAATCTTTGATAATCAATATGATCAGTATGGTAAGCGCCGCCAAATGATTCTAGGAATTGGTGACAAATTACAACCTAGTCACATACCAATTGAATTACAGAACACGGGCATCGTCTATTTGTGCCCGATTGCTGATGAAGTCGATCCTGAACTGGTACGATGTTTTAAGCATTCCTTGATTGGGGTAACCCCGCAAGGATGGATGCGTCAGTGGGGTAGTAGTCGCCAAGTTCGCCCTAAACGTTGGGATACGGCAGAAATGATTTTATCGCATACAGATATTCTCGTTTTAAGTGATGAAGATATCCTTGCCAATCCCAAAGATTTAGACAAGTATATTCAATGGACTAAAATCGTGGTGTTAACCAGAGGCAAAAATGGTGCAATACTCTATGAAAACGGTCAGGTTATTGAATCTTCTTCCTATTCAGTAAAAGAAGTAGATCCAACAGGTGCCGGTGATGTATTTGCGGCGGCATTTCTGATCAATTATTATGATACAGGTTCATCAGTAAGTGCCTTAAATTTTGCACATTGTGTTGCCTCATTTGCAGTGGAAGGAAGAGGACTTACCGCTATTCCAACATTAAAGCAGGTTGAAAATCGGATTCGCCCACAGAAGACATAATTTAATTCTAGCTAGGAATTTGCAGGAATTTCATCAGTGAAGTCAGAATGAAAATTTGGCTTATCTCAATTTTAACAAGCACCAATATATTCAATAGTAGTATGCATTCCCGTGCTTTGGTAAATAGAACTGCTATTGTTATACTTTTCTTCATTTATTTCTTTCTATCAAGCTGTGACGATTCTAATGAAGAAACTGTTATTCTTCCTATACCCCAGAATCTTAAAGCAGTAATAATAAATCAGGGTATAGATCTTACTTGGGAGGTAGCAGAAGAAGCTAAAGGAGTTACAATCCGTTACAATATTTATCGTGCAACGGAGCAAGGAGGGGATTATATTCTCTTGGGTAATTCAATTCGTTTACAATATTTTGATCAAGGTGTCACCGCAGATCGAACTTATTTTTATTTAATAACTTCTGTTGATGATAAAAAGAACGAAAGTGAACAATCGGATATTGAACAGATTACTTTCGTCGTTCCCATTCTAAGCGTTTCTGAGACACTGATGAACTTCGGTAAAAGAGCTGTGGAGCTACCATTGAAAATTAGCAATACTGGGAACGCCATTTTGAAATGGAAAGCAGTTGCTAATCAAAACTGGGTCACTTTAAATGTAAAAAACGGTGCTATTGGGGGCAAGAAAGATCAAATCATCAATGTACATGTAGACCGTAATCTTTCACCGGATACATACAGCGCGGTAATTACTGTTGAATCAGAAGAAGGCCTTTCTATTGTTGTTCGGGTAACATTAGATATTCCTGAAGTGCCAAAATTATTTATTGCCCCGCAGTCAATTACCTTTGGTCCCAACGATATTTCCCAAACAATAGAAATTCGTAATAGCGGCACAGGACTCTTGGATTGGCAGATTGGTGGGGGGGCTGATTGGTTGGAAATTAAACCACGGTCAGGGAAGGTTACCACTAAAACTTCAACTGCTACCTTACAAATTGATCGTATGATTCTGGANCCAGGCCAATATAATACGATTATNACAGTAAGTGGAACCAATGCTGGACGCAAGACCGTCAAAATCGTTGCTAACGTTACACAGGCTGTCATGGATTTCTCGGTTTCACAGATTGATTTTGGCGATTTTTCAGAATCACAACAAATTAAGGTGAAAAATATAGGAAAAGGAATTTTATCTTGGTCGGCGAAATCACCAGAAAACTGGATACAACTAACGCCCGAAAGTGGCATCATAAACCAAGAACAATCGCAAAATGTGAGTGTGCGAATTTTCAGGTCTCAGCTGGACGCGGCTGAGTACATGGTTAATATTGGTTTCACTGGTAATGGCGGAAATCTCAAGTTACCAATTCGAGTAGTTAAACTGGGAAGTATCATAGGTACAGTCAGTAATGCTTATACCGGTTTGCCAATCAATGGATCCCGTTTACAAACAATAAAATATAAAACTTTATCTGATTTAAATGGAAACTTCATTCTATCCTATGATCAAGAAGGGATGTATCCTATTCAAGTTGTTGCAGACGGATACTTAAGTCGTTTGGAAACTACTAAAACTAAGCAAGCGTTTGCATTTCTTAGGGTTGATCTCAGTCCAGTTCCGCGAAGTAAAGTGGAGATTCGTAACCGAATTGATGAACCAACTCGGGTTGCCCATGCTAACCGAAATTCCTACGTAACCAACGAAAACAGCAATCAGGTTCTTGTACTTGATGCCTACACACATACTACAATTGGTCAGGTAATTCTGAAATGTACTTCATCAGATTGCCATCATCTTGGCATCGCGGCTAACCCAGTAAAACCAGAGGTTTACGTGACTATATCAGATTTGGATCAAGTATCTGTCATTGATACAAATCTTAACCAGGAAGTACATCAATTTACAGTTGGTGATTATCCAGCTGATTGTGTTGTTTCTGGCGATGGAACCACGATGTATGTGAGTTTACAACGGGAAAATAAGATAGCGGTGGTGGATCTATCGATACCAATGCGTGTACGCCGTATTGGTGTCGGTGAACAGCCGGCTGGGTTGATACTATCCCCAAATGGGGACCACCTCTATGTTGCCTGTGCAGGGAGTAATAGTGTTTCTGTGATTGATGTCCGTAGCCAAAATCGTATTATGGATATTGTTGTAGGAAGTGCCCCAAATGTTGTCGCTACAGCGGAGAATGGGAGATATATTTATATTGTCAATACACTTTCGGATAATATAAGCATCATTGACATGGTAACACACAGAAAAGTTATTTCCCGTAGAATTGGTATTGCGCCGATAGGTGTCACTGTTCGTCGAGAGTTAAATAACCGTGAACTAGCATTTGTTCTTGATTACAATGGTAAAGTCCGAGTTATCGAAATGCCTTTGCAAGTAGTATATGACGATATTGATATCGAGAGTGGGAAATTGCCTAAATCTATCAGTTATAATCAGTATACTAATCAATTCTATATTCTTAGTTCGAATTCCCCACAAATTAGAATTTTATACTAATATTCTAAAGATTTGTATTGTCCAATGCTTTTACGAGGAATATTATATGTTCGAAAAGTTAATCAGAGTTGCTGCTTGTCAATTACTATCTGGTGAAAAGGTAGAAGAAAATGTATCGAAAGTACTAAATTTTATTGAATTGTGTGCTGAAGATAATGTTGATATCGTGGCTTTTCCGGAAGGATGTTTGTTCGGATACTGTTGTCGTCCCGAGTATTGGGAAAAAATGTTGCCAATTACTTTCGCAAAAGCAGAATCTCACATCAGTGATGCTTGTAAAAAGTATCATATTAACGTGATTGTGGGTTCAGCTAGTTATCAGAATGGAAGTTGGTATAATGATTTAGCAATCTTCGATTGGAGTGGAGAATTAAGATATAGATACGCCAAAACCTTTCTTGCTGGTGAGAAATGGTGTGTTAACAATCGTGGGAAATTGCCAATTGTACGCTTGGCAGGTGTCGATTGCTGTTTTATCATTTGTCATGATGTTCGTTATCCTGAACTTGTTAAATTACCAGCTGCAATGGGTGCACAGATTTGCTTTTTCTGCTCTTCTGAATCGAGTCTAATAAACGAACATAAGCTTTCTGCTTATTCTGCTATGCCGATATCAAGAGCGACTGAAAATGGTATCTACCTCATCATGGCCAATACACCAGCGAATCCCATTGACATGTATTCATCTGGTTCCTCACATGGAAATTCGAAAATTGTTGACCCTGATGGCAATGTGGTCAAAGAAGCTGGTTTTTTTGGGGATCACATTATCAGCGAAACTATTGATTTATCTAAGGCAAAAGGAATAGTGGCAAAACGGACTTATTCCGAGGAGACAATCCTGCGGGATTGGTTCCAAAAAGGGTGCGAATTTGTCGTTCGCATATAATATATTAGCCAGAAAATCACTGTTTCAAACAGGTTGAAAATGTTATAATCTTACTTGTACCGATGATTTTGGAGTACCAACTGGGAGAGAAAATTCTTGTTACAGTAGACTAAGCTTCAATTATTAGCTTTCCATATTCTGAATTGGAGTGGATATGTCATGGNGATTTTATCAATTCAAGTGAGCTTTCAGTAGGTTTCGCTACATTTTAAGTAGGTAGGAGATTTAGCCTAAACCACCATCTGGGCACTGNAGAGATCGTTTNCATCATCCGAGGTAAATCCCAGCANAATCTCGAGGGTGACGAATTTAGTATGTTGAAAGACATATAGATGTTTTTTCAGAGGTACTGTTCATTGAATGAAAAAACTGTCACGAGAAGTTGATTATTTAGTTGTGTTTTCTAATACTTGAAACAATCAATTTATAATGTTCGAGAAGACTTAAGATGGACAAAAGCAAAGACTTTCTTGCCTTTGATTTNGGTGCTGAAAGTGGCCGTGGAATATTAGGCTGCTTTGACGGNAANCAAATCAAACTGAAGGTTCTTCACCGTTTTCCAAATGGTGGAATTCNAATTCTCGATAACTTGCACTGGGACATTATNAGCTTATGGAGAGAAATTAAAAANACACTNTCGATATGNGCAAAGAATGGTTCTAACATCGAATCGATTGGCGTTGATACATGGGGCGTCGATTTNGGTTTGCTTGACAAAACNGGGCACTTGATAGGTTTACCTTTCCATTATCGAGATTCTCGGACTACTGGTGTATTGGAGAAGGTGTTTGACCTGATGCCAAGGCCGTCAATATTTGAACTTAGCGGTTGCCAGTTCATGGAAATCAACACGATTTACCAACTCTACTCTATGGTACTCACAGATTCTCCTCTTCTTCGGTTTGCTGAAACATTTCTAACAATTCCGGATTTGATTAATTTCTGGTTAACAGGTCAGAAGGTATCGGAATTTACCAATGCAACAACTACACAGTTATATGACCCNCGAAAAGAGAATTGGTCGGCTGAACTGTGTCAAGTTTTGAATATTCCGCTTAGCATATTTCCGAAGGTTATTCAGCCTGGGACGGACATCGGGCTGATCCTCCCATCCATTACTNATGAGACTGCCCTCCAACCTACACGAGTAATTGCTCCCGCGTGCCATGATACAGGTTCGGCAGTNGCTGCCGTTCCTGTACAGAACGAAAGTTGGGCTTATATTAGTTCAGGGACTTGGTCTCTAATGGGTATTGAGGTTGAGGAACCAATTATAACTAAACATGCTCTTGANCTGAATTTCACCAATGAAGGTGGAGTANATAATACCTTTCGCTTCCTTAAAAATATCATGGGTCTATGGCTCGTTCAGGANTGTCGTCGTACATGGTCGCGTTCGGGTGANCAGATGTCGTATGATGAGATTTCGCAAATTGCAGCTCAAGCTGAACCTTTTAAAGCTTTAATAGATCCGGATCACCATTTATTTTTGGCTTCCGGTGACATGCCAAAACGAATNGTGGATTTCTGTAAACAAACAAACCAAAATTTGCCGTTAACAAAGGGGGAGATTGTACGTTCTGCCCTCGAGAGCCTTGCGCTTAAATACCGATGGGTACTCGAAAAACTTGAATTTGTCAAAGGAGAGGCCATCGATACTATTCACATCATCGGAGGCGGANCTCAAAATAAACTCCTTTGCCAATTNACTGCGGATGCNACAAAGCGTCAAGTCATCGCTGGACCAGTGGAAGCAACTTCTATTGGTAATCTGTTAGTCCAAATGGCTTCCTGCGGAGCNATTGGATCTATTACAGAAGGCAGAGAAATTATTGCTGAATCATCTNAGCTTATTTATTTTGAGCCAACAGATAANGCGCAATGGGATCAAGTGTACNATCGGTTTTTAGAAATCGCGAACTTACCATGAAAAATTAGCNGTAAGATCCATATAGTTTAGTATGAAAATTGACAACTAGAATTAATGACAACGAGAACCAATTACAAATCTATTCTTGACCTCACCGAAATATATGNTGGTTNGGCACTGCGTAGCCAAGTTTTAGAAGAGACTGACTTGGACTATGGAGGGTTTCGNTGTCCTGAAAAATTAGTTTGTGAACCATGGGCAGCGGCAAATATTTTATCAACNCTAACACAANTCTANNTNAATTTGGATTCTCAATACTATTNTAGGGAAGATGTNTTGGATCGNATGGAACTCGCCATCAAATTTCTGCTTAGATCACAAGATCAGGATGGAACAGTCAGAGGTTTTTTCTGTGAACCCGAAATTTCTCTACCAAGTACTGCTGTTTCTATGCTGTCATTGTTGCGNTCATATAAATGGCTTGTACGAGACTTAACTGTTAATANTGNTGTGTCTGATCGGNTAAAAGACTTTNTGGATAAAGCTGTAGANGGGATTCAAAATGAGCCTGTTTTTGTGAATTATCACCAATTCATAATTGCTGAGGCTCTTCTTGAATACGATCGTCTCTTTGACAACCCGGAAATTNAAAGAAAAGCAAGATCATACATTCAAGATGGAATTGAAATTAGTGACGATGGNCTTTATCCAGATCGAAGCCCCGCTTCAANCATGATTGTTAACGCTGCGATCTTAAGTTTCGCTGAACGNTTGGGACANCTTGATTTGTTGGATTTTGTACGGCGTAACCTCAATTTTTTACTNTACACGTTTCGATCAAACGGTGAAGTCACCACAGGGTTATCAGANGCAGGTTTNGAAAATGGCCTTCCTTCTGGTTATGCTGTCTGGAAAAAAATGTCGATTGTGGATCAAAATGGTNTATANGCGACGGCTGGTGACTTGACACTAAATACATANCTCAGCCGTTTTGATAATGGAATNATTAGACCATATCTAAATCANCCTAANCCTAATTTTCANANNGGTAACGATTCACGTTTGTTTGTCACATCCAACATTGGGCAATTTCTTGAAACNGAGTTGGANCTTGACAACAATTGGGTCAACCGGTTACCGATGGATAGCCAATACGAGAAATTCTACCAGAAATCGAATATTGCATTCATTCGTTCTGNAAAGACAAGCACAACTATCATGGGGAATCAAAGCAACTTCTTTTCGCTCCACAATGANAGCATCGCTATTGACAGTATATTAATTAGTAGCATCTATCAAGGGTTTCGTCATGTGTTGATGACAGGACTTGCCATTGACCGAAAAACTTATCTGACTGAAAGTGAAACTGTTCAGTGTGTATTTCGGCCTAAATCTAAAAAACGCGAGGTAGTTGCGCTTAATTTTAGGATCTTTATGGAGATCGATCGGATTAAGGACGGTTTTGAGCTGAACTTTACAACTGAAGGATGGGATGGTATTCCACTGATTATTGAATTTGGCCTAAGGAAGGTTGGCACTTTATTCGTTGGGGATTGCAACTGGGATCTAAGCGAAACTGATGTTGTCTTCCTTTCTGAAGAACTGGCTATCATCGAAAACAACAAGGACCGGATTAAAATAGAAGGGGGAAAGGTGGAACACAAGATTTTTCAAGCAAAGAGTAATAGCAATTTTGCTCGACTCTTTTTAGCACCAGTCACCCCATACGAAGGGGTCATCCGAATTACTGCTCAATAACTGACCATGTAATTTCCACTTAAAAGATTCCAAGCTCGTCTTTCGCTTCTTCGCTCATCATCTCTGGATCCCACGGTGGCGTCCAAACAACATTAATGTTTACTTCCTCAACACCGTCTAGTTGTTGAACCACGGTTTGTGACCCATTCAATAGTTGTGGAGCTGCGGGACAACCAGGGCTAGTTAGGGTCATGGTAATATCGACAATATCATCGTTGATGTCCACGCCATAAATTAAACCCATGTCCACGATGTTTAGACCAACGTCTGGGTCTATGACCTGCTTTATTTGTTCAAGAACAATTTCTTCTGTAATCATAGCTATTTTCCTCACCTAACTTCAATCAATACTGATGTAAATCTCGTCATTTTCAATCTTGACTTCATAGCATTCTACACTTTCGAATGCTGGCATACATAAAGCTTGTCCCGTCTTAACGTTGAAGCGTGCTCCGTGTCTGGGACATATAATTTCTTCGTTCTCCAGTTTACCTTCAGCAAGTGGGCCTCCATCATGAGTACAAACATCCTCTATGGCATAGTACTCACCACCAATATTGAAAATAGCAACTGGTAAAAAATCAACTTCAACCAGCTTCTTTCCCCCCTGCGGAATTTCACTTGTCCTAGCAACCTTTAAAAAATCGCTCATTGAATAATTTTTATTAATCCCAAAAGCCCTAAACAACAGGCAAACCCCACCTACTATTTCTTTTAAATTAGCAGAAAAGGATAAATTAGTATACTATTCAGAGGAAAAGTTTCTAGTCCACTGCGTAGTTGTTTCAGCACGCATGGCAGCATGTTCTTCGTCTGAACATCCACGGTATGTGGCTACACCTGAATTGGCGTCAACAGGTTTAACAATTTCTTCTTGAAGCAGATAGGCCTCAACTTCCTCCCCGCTCACATCAGCTAAAATCGCATCACCAATCTGGACGCATGGTTGGGATGGTT
>NZUQ01000088.1 GCA_002697225.1 Candidatus Poribacteria bacterium | reverse complement strand
TAATGGGCCAGGGCTAAACATGAGGACAATCGAAGCATTACGTGGAGTATTGCCAACCTTATTAGGAATGAAGATTGAAACTATACCAGCTGGCCCAAAGTATACGGCCATACGACAAGCGTTTGGAAAAGATTTCTTTGTAGCCGGAGGGTGGGCGATTATGCAAATGATCGAAGCCCTTGATCGGGGGGTAGACGCAATGATACCAGAAAGTTCGATGGTCAAAGTCTATAGCAAAATTTTTCGATATTTTGTCGATGATCAGCGAGTCCAATCTCTTCAGCTGTTTCGAAGATTGTTACCAATCCTAACATTTTCCAATCAGGATTTGGGAACTTCGATTGCCTTTTTTAAGCGTCTTTTGGTGAAAAAAGGAATTTTTCAAAATGCAACTGTTCGGAATCCAGATTGCGCTCTAGATTCCTATCAACTGCGCATAGCTGATGAATTGATTAACTACTATTTGGATCTTGAAAAGGCCATTAGCTAACTGGATTCAACACATCAAATCCATATGATAGAAATAATCTTACCATTAGGCCTCGTAAGACCACCATCCATCCCATGTGTGTAATAAAAATCAGTTAAAACACCCGTCATGAATTTCTTGTTAGTAGTATTTATAATTATGATTAGTATTGGACTTTTTAGCCTTGCTGTAATCCCAGTTTCATCGGTTGAACTGGTAATTGATGATATGAATGAAATCACAGATTGGGCTAGTTCTGGTGGTGCTAGCCCGCTGAAACTGAGTTCAACCGATAATCAGAAAACTCATTCCTTTTACTTAGAGAAATTGGATATCAAATCCGATTGGGCAAGATATACCAAGAAACTGAAAACTAGGCAGAATTATTCGAACTATGAGAAAGTTAGCTATTCGGTCTATATACCGGATTCCGAAGTGGTAAAACAGATCTCCACATGGTTCGGCGAGAAAGAGCGTTGGGATGCTGGGTTCATCCATTACCAAACCCAAATCAAAAATGGATGGAACCATATTACTCATAATATGTTTATGTTTACCCCAGTAGACGCAAGGTTAAAAACGTGGGAGAAGATCAAATTCATTTCGTTTGAGGTTACTACGTATTTGCCTACACAGACATTCGAAGGAATTCTGATTCGCGACCTGCGGCTTATAAACCAGAAAGATACTATATTCCAATTGAAAACTTCCTCGTTCGCCATCTGGAACGATCGACCGTTTTTTCCAATTGGATTTTATAGCGTCTCAAGCGATGTCAAAGAAGATGAATGGATCGAATTAAGTCAAAGTGGGTTTAATCTCATTACTTGTGCAGAATCACACTACTTCAATCAGCTTGTATGTGAAAATGGCGACACATCGAAATGGATTGAATTTTTGGATCAGGCTCATAGACACGGATTAAAGGTGGCCGTACAACTGAGCACAGGTCAATGGATACCTACTGCCCATGTATGGTGGGCTTTAGATCTAAATCCAGACGAAGTCGTTTACCAAAACCTGCGGCGAATTGGTCGAAGCCAAGAAGATGCACGCTANTGTNCTGATAGAGATAGGAATATTTTGTATCTACACACGATTGTNGATGCTTTAAAGGACCATCCGGCTCTCTTCTGTTGGGAAAGTTTAGATGAAATTTCTCAGTACAAAATTCCAGTGGAAGGATTGCTTGANGGGATTTCACTNCTGAAACGTCTGGATCCAAAACATGACATTTGGTTGAATCATCCGCCATCAGTTATTGATCCACGTTGGTTACAATACTATGGTTGTGCAGCTGACATCGTTAGTCTNGACATATATCCTATACCCAAAGTGTTTGGTTATGGNAACTTACCAAATAANGAGATTAATAGTGTTGGTCAATANACGGATTTGTTACACAAGTCGTTAACNNNTGGTCAATCTGCTTGGATGGTNCTTCAAGCTTACCGGTTCAATGATGATGAATTTAGTCATCTACCCCAAGAGAATCTAAGACGATTTCCAACACATCATGAAATCCGTTTTATGACGTATCAGGCTATTACTCATGGTACNAAAGGGATCATGTATTTCCTNTATTTGCGGAGACCAACTCNGCCGNCAGCTCATACCTACGTTAACACNCCATTTACACCCGAATTTTGGAATACNATGGAATCAATTGGTCGAGAACTGAAAACTCTCTATCCCGNCTTGATTNCGGAAAACTACCATAGACTNGAAGTTAATTCTGATCATGTTTCGTACCTACTAAAACATGNAGNTGACCTGACTTGGTTGATTGCAGTTAACGAGCAAAACGAACCATCTGAGGTAACTTTTAGGCTTGCCCAATCGATCACAAAATTAGATATAATGTTTGAAGATAGAAGTGTGATCTTTGATTCGAATTCGTTTACAGATAAATTCGCGGGATATGACGTGCACATCTATCATCTAGTGTTAAATCAAGGCAACGATGATTCTCATTAGATGTTTTGGTTCGCCTATTGGGATATTTTGAACTTGCTAGAAGGTTAGTGGNAATAATTGGTTATGCATTTGTAATTAGCACATNTTGTATTCAGTATTAGGCAGTATGTGGCGTTGTCGAAATGAANGACTTGGTGATGTGAGNAAGTAATCGCATTCCAGAGGTTATGAACTTAGGCATTCGCATGGTATCCAAACTGANTCNGAATTTCTGTGAATTATGATATTCCNTNTTAGTCNGCAATTGTTGAATATGTTNGGCTGGAGCTTTGATTGCTAGTTACATCAAGTTAATTATCAAAACGTTTCTGCNGCATACTTTTTATTTNAGCCGTCTATACCATATATGCGGTACCAACTCGTGTAGTAGGATAGATAGCACATTTGGTCCTTCACGATAACGTNGTGCATCNAGTTTTCGGATTTCTGATAGTAGATCGGTAGGTGNTAGCTCNTAGCCATAAAGCACTTGCCACAACGCTTGTATAATTGGTGTCAGCGCCTGCTTTCGTTGGCTGATTTTATACACTGCATCCAGAGTGTCGAACCCTTCTATTGTACGAGAACCTAGTTGTTCAATCGTTGCCCGAAAGCAATTTTCATGTGCAGAAGGTGAATTTGCATCGTATGATTCAGCGTAGATTTGGCCAAACCTAAAGTTACGNCTNGCAGGAGTAAAAGAGATAGCTAGGTCNCCGAGTCCTGACCGNCCGGAGAAAGTGGACCAGCGGCCACCNAGGAGTAAACCTATTTCGCGNATTTCGACCATNGATCGTGTAAATAGGTCGCCAGCTAAACTATCGCCTGTTTTACAGCCTATGAGCATCCCNACTGCGATGGCGAATACATTTTTTAGNGCACCACCAAGTTCAACTCCNCGNATATCNCTAGTTGTTTTTANATCGAATATAGGTGTTGTCAACATCACCTGTAGATCGTGACAGATATTACGTTNTTGGCATCCGAGTGTAAGCCCTATTGGGTTCTTTNGCACGACATCNTGTGCAAAAGAAGGCCCGCTGAGCACNGCAAACGTAAAATCGGATTTNATCTCCTGATTTGTAATTNCNGACATAGTGTTAAGGCCTTCNATCTCTAAACCTTTTGCNAAGTTTAGTAGTACGANATCNGGTTGCAGATAGGGTTGTGCTTGGCGGAGGAGAGACCGCAGNTGTTGAGCGGGTATACTGAGAANAACCANATCCGCATTTNCCAANGCTTCCGATAATGAATTGACAGCTATTAGTTTAGGAGAAAGATGAAAATNCTGGAAGCGTGATGGATGTCTATGCAGGGAATTAATTGAGTCAATTACNANTGCGTCTCGACCATAGAGAACAACGNCTCCATGTCGTNCCGAAGGCAATTCAGCNAAATAATGTGCAATGGCNGTTCCAAATCCTCCNGCACCAACTACAGCAATACGNTGAAANACCCTCTNAGCTTTTCTCATGATTTTTGTGAAATNNNACNATTCATGCGATTGAAANACACTAACTGTNCANCATTCCAAAAGACGGCGATTTCAAAATAATTATAGANTAATANCAAACAAACGCAATTGATAGGACTAAACCACCAGATGGACGATCTGTTCAATTTTTAGGTGTTATATATAATCAAATGTATTTGGTTTATAGTTGGAGGAGAAATGTGTAATCTCTGTGTGTTGCTAGACGTTTTTTAGTATGAGAATATATTATTTTNTACATGTTTNCTTAGCCAGCNAANAGATCATTTGCAAAAATTAACTGGAGTTGTTTTNCTGTTCGACTCTATCTCNTNTTTGGGTTGTTCATCTGCTATCCTGNTGTTGTTCTTCATGTGNAATTTGATCATAAAGTGGATGTTTTNGNNTGCAATTTGGACTACAAGNAACAGCNGAAATCGTTGATAGTAAATTGGAATTTNAAGTTACTGGNGGTCAAAAANCAGGNTTTACTTTGGTGACGAAGCTTGGAGATTATACCATAGAAATTCATGCTCGGAAAATGGTTGGTCCTTAATTAAACCTTTATTAACCTTAGGTTCAACAGCCTAATGTAAACTTTCGCTTTATGAAAAACAATTATAATTGGCATATGACCTTTGCCTTAGTTTCTAAAGCAAATAATCGAAATAGATCTATTCGATACAGAATGAGGTCTTTCCAGAATTTAAGTTTAGTCAGACGGCAACCTATCATAAATCCAAATGGGGTTGCTGTCTTTTGTTATGGGAAGGAACCTTGCTTGATATAAGGTTGTCAACTCAACGTAATCCCCCGTTTGAGTTGGGGAATTGTTAATCNTAGTTGAAACTGATATTCAAGCGTAGGGTAATACGAGGGTGCAGTGGCGTCCAAAAAAGATGTAATCGAAGCGATTCAGCATTTNTGCGGTTGTAAAAACAAATGTCTCAGCACCAATATTTCGTGAGTAGTCATATTGAGTACACAAATCATCTTGAAAAAACAAAGAACCAGAAATCTTCTGGTGAAAAATAAAGGAGGAAACATTGAGGGCGAAGGAAATTGTCTTTACCCAACCATACAAGGCTGAACTTCTGGAACGTGAGATAGACGAGATCTTAGCGCCACACCAAGCCTTAGTCCAATCAGAGTATTCCATCATCAGTGCTGGTACTGAAGGGGCAGGTTTTACCGGACTGATTCAAGAAATGCCGTTTGTCCATAATCCAAACATGTATCCCCAAAATACAGGGTATGGTCATTTGGGTGAAGTTTTGGAAATCGGATCTGGTGTAACCATGTGTAAAAAGGGNGANCGNGTGTTAAGTTTCTCCGATCATGCNTCTTTAGTNAAAGCNGATGCGGTGCGTTTCGCCTTGCCNGTGCCTAGAGATACTGCTGGNNNAAAAGTTGTCTTTGCACGTATGGCGGGGGTTAGTATTAGCGCTGTCAGGTCCTCGACTGTACANCCNGGAGATACTGTTTTAATTATTGGACTGGGTTTGGTTGGGAATTTTGCTGCACAGCTTTTTCAACTGGCTGGTGCTGAGGTGGTTGCGTCGGAACTAAGTTCTCTTCGGATTGAAAGAGCGAAGGCCTGTGGTATTAAGAAAATCGTCAATCCGAACGAAACAGATTTGAAAGAATACGTTATGGACTGGACAGGTGGTAAAGGTGTTCACATTGCGGTAGAGGCGATCGGTATCAGCCAACTGATTACCGAGGCTGTAATGTTAACCCGTAGTTACGGTGAAACTATCCTTCTTGGGAGTCCGAGGGCAAAAGCTGTTTTTGATGTCACACCGATGCTCTTGAGGATTCATTTGGAGGCAATCCGTTTGATTGGATCACTTGAGTGGAAGTGGCCATCACACGAGGTCAGTCGCTGTCGGCACAATATTGTGGAAAATTATCGCCAGATAGTCAACTGGATTGTGGAGGATAAGATTATTGTTGAGCCGTTGCTCACTCATCTTGGATCACCCCAAGATTGTCAGGAAATTTATACTGGCCTCACCTCAAAGAAAGATAGATATCTTTCGGCTGTGTTTGATTGGAATCTTCTAAACTGACATTGGTAAATAGCAAATGAAATTGTGCTTTGGTTAGGATATCTTTCATGTGATGGTAATTAGTAAAGAAATCCCATAATTTATTGAGAGACCAACCTACTTTTTAATGTCAGTCCGAGTATTCAAAATGTTCACCAAGGCTGATATGAATTTGTCGATATCATCATAATTGTTATAGAAATGGGTTGAGATGCGTAAAACTGTTCTATTCCCAGCTTGAACGCTAGCTGACTCAATTTGGTAGTCCTGCCATAAATAGCTGGCAACTTTGCCATGATCAATGCCTGGAATGGTGAAAGTGGTCATAAACCCCGACTGTTCGGTATCAATAGGAATAGTCAGGTTGGCAGTACTAATTTTCTCTAGAACTTGTGATTTTAGGTAGTTAGCTAAACCCAGACAATAAGGGCGAATTTTTTCTGCCCAACCGATTTCCTCTTGGAAGTCGATGGCTGTTCCCAAACCAGCGAAATGGGTTGAGTCCTTGGTGCCCGCGACGTCGAAACGAGTCGCACTTCCATGTTGGTTGAGGTTAAACCCAAGTGTAGCTGGTCTGATACTCTCAAGTGATTCAGGAATATAAGCCATGCCAACCCCTTTGGGTGATAACAGCCATTTGTGACAGCTGCTAGTATAAAAATCACATTCGAAGTCTGAAATGTCAACAGGTACCATGCCAACAGCATGCGCGCCATCTACGAGTGCTAGGGCATCGTAATCGTGGGCTAAACGGCACAATGCTTTAACAGGTGTTACTAGTCCACTGCTGCAGTAAACGTGGCTGAAAACCACAATTTGTGTCTTGCTGCTGATACCTTGGGCAAAAGCGTCTACTACCTGATCAGGATTTTCAGGTGGTGTTGGCAAAGGAATAGTCCGGATCTCTAAGCCTTTTTCCTGTGCTATGTATTCCCACATGTTTCGGATTGATCCGTATTCCTGATCACTCATTAGGATTTCCTTGCCGTGTTCGAGTGGTAACCCATGAACAGGGATATTCATGCCCATGGTCGTGTTGAGGACTAGGGCAATGCGCTGTGGATTAGTTCCAACGAACAGTGCCAGTTTGCGTCTGCTTTCCTCTACAATTGGATTTAAGAGCTCTCCTCCTTGGTTATTGAGTGGGTCGGATTCGAGTTCTCGTAGCAATGATATGACATGCTCTATCACTGGTCGAGGGGACGGCCCAACGGTACCACCTTGCAAATAGGTTACGTTGTCTTTCAAGTAAAACTGTTTTCTAATTGATTTCCAGAAAGCAATTTCATCTCCAGAAAGCGGGTGGGGTGATACTTTCATATAGTTGCCTTTCTAACGAAGTTTGGCTAACATAATCAATATTCTTCAATTCTATCGCATTGCGTGGTAGGCTGAGTGAGGTAGATTCAAAATGACATGCGGTCTGTCATGCTAAACCTGTACGAGAAAGTGTTTGCNCAATTGGTAGNANACTAACCGAATGCGCCCTTCTCNTGCCTACCCAGTAGTCTCTGTAAACGTTGGCTCGCTCCGTCAAGGACGTGTTTAGGCATCTCATAACCAATGAAAGGATAGAGCCGTTGGGCAATGATTCGTTGACTATAAGTAACAGCTGCGATTAGGCGATATTGGTCTATGCAGTTAGGTGCTCCTCGATGCCAGATCTGACTGTTGAACATATAGGCACCGCCTGCCTTAGTAAACAGACTTATAGGTTTCTGGCCGTTAAATGTTGGATTGTCTTCAGGCGGTGGCTTTCGGCCCGAATAATGGCTGCAGGGNACGACCTGTGTNGGGCCATCTTCAAGGGTTTCAANATCGATCAANGGAATCAACACATTGATGACAAAACAGGGAAGTGGAATACGAGGATCNTGACAGGGAATATTTTCCGGCAATGGAAAGTGGAGTCGGTCATCAATATGCCACCCACCTGCTTGACCTGGGGGATAACGTAGTGAATTTTGGGACATCATGTGGCAATCCTGCCCTAAAATGTCCTCCGCCANGCTGACAAATGGTTCACGCACAATCAAGTCGCGNAAGGCGTGNTCGTACTCGTACATCCGCATCAGNCTGATACCGCGAATGTGATCACCNTCTTCCTCGTGCATACGNGGGTCGNTGTATTTTCGCTCTATCACCGATTTGAGCGTAGACACCTCATGAAAAGTCAAAACCTGACCAAGAAAATAGTAACCGTCACGGTTAAACTGGTCGACAATTCGTTGCCTTTCCTCTGTTGNAAAAGGTATGTTGTATTGAGTGTNATTCATTTGCTTCTCTATTGATAAACCTTTTTGAATGTGAATAAATNNTTAGTGTTGGTTTCAAGGCGAAATAACATTTTNGAAGTGATGCACAAAGAGGACGAAATAACTCTCTGTTTGTGAGTTCCCTAATTTCAATTTTTGGATTAGATTTCTACTATATCTAGCCTGANACTTCTTGTCAAGCATAGTTAGGAANACTTTCGGNTTTTCAACATTGGNGNTCTCCATTACGATGNATGCCTTGAGTTGACGAAACTAATGAATTCTGTTATCCTGACTTAAGTTATAACCTCGAAAAACAGGAGTGAACTTGTCAACTCAACCGAATGTGCTGTTGGTCAGTACCGACCACTGGCCGGCTGCTCTATTAGGAGTTACCGGACACCCCGTTATTCAAACACCGACTCTNGACGAACTAGCNCGTAGTGGAGTTCGATTTACCAATGCCTANGCTGAGTGTCCAGTCTGCATACCTGCCCGTCGTACCCTTATGACAGGTGTTACACCGCGGATTCATGGCGATCGCGTTTTTAGGGATACTTTGTCTATGCCCAATTTCCCAACTATGGCGCAGACTTTTCGTGAGGTAGGNTACCAAGCTTATGCCGTTGGCAAGTTGCATGTCTANCCACAACGTGATCGTATCGGCTTTGATGATGTTATTCTAGATGAAGAGGGGCGACTGCAATATGGAGTTGTTGATGATTATGAACTGTTTCTTGGTGATCANGGATATGCTGGACGTCAATTCGACCATGGTATGAGTAATAATCAGTATAGTAGTCGTGCTTGGCATCTCCCGGAAGAAACGCACGCTACCAATTGGGCGACGCAGCAAATGGCTAGGGTAATCAAGCGCCGTGATCCAACGCGACCAGCTTTCTGGTACCTTTCCTACCGTCACCCACATCCACCTCTCGTTCCATTACAGGCATATCTCGACTTTTACCAACATNTTTCTATTGATGCACCNTATTTNGGTAACTGGANTATTAATCCAGAAGATGCTGCTTACAGTGTGCNNGCTAATTATAANCGCGGNACCAAGATGAATATTGATCAATNACTTGTGGTTCGCCGAGCTTTCTACGCACTTTGTACCCATATTGANCATCAACTGCGTATTGTTATNGGTACTCTCCGTGAAGAAGGTTTNCTAAATAATACGATTATATGCTTTACCTCAGATCATGGNGATATGCTTGGTAATCACAACATGTGGGCCAAACGCCTCTTCTATGAGTACTCAGCTAATATTCCGATGATTTTGGTCGATGGGNCTAGTGGTAAACAAATNGGTTATAATTGGGTTGATGATCGTTTGGTTGGTTGGCAGGATGTGATGCCGACTNTGTTGGATATGGCAAATATCGATATTCCTGAAACAGTTGAAGGGCTTTCAATGGTTGGCAATCAGAAACGGGACTGGTTCTATGCAGAAGTCGGTGAAGANGATCATGCAACGCGTATGATTCNTGATGGNCGTTACAAGCTAATTTANTATCCCGTTGGAAATTGCAGCCAGCTTTTTGATCTTCAAGGCGATCCNAATGAATTAGACAATCTGGTAGCAGATCCGAAATATGCNANTGTNTTGGAGAAATTAACAAATCTTTTGATTGGTCAACTGTATGGTGGNGATGAAACTTGGGTTCAGNATGGNCNACTTGTTGGTTTACCTGACAAAGAATTTGTTTCTGGGCCTAACAGNGGGTTATCAAGTCAACGTGGTCATCACTGGCCNCCNCCNCCCCAGACTGATATGCCACAGATAGAATGGTTNTCTGAAAGTAAGCGATAGGTTTCCTTTGGAAATGTGGAATATGTTAGGCTGGGGAAAATCGTAGATTGCGGGTTGATTATTTTCCCGTTTTCCGTTGAAGAGCTTTTATCTCGTTGTTTGTTTCTTTTTCTTTGTAGCTGTTTTGAGCCGTGACTTTTTTGAAGGATTCCAACGCTTTTGCTGGTTGTCCCAAGGCTTTGTAGCATATCCCCATCCAAAAATACGAGTTACCGATAATATACCGGTGGGAAACGCTCGTTTGCGCAAGAGTACTGAAAGTTNCTAGAGCNTCTGTGTATTTNCCATTCCTTNTTAACTTTTGCGCTTGGTTGTATTNTTCNATTAGATCTTCTGTTGTCTTTGGTATGTCTGACTCNTGCTNATTTAGTATAGATTTGNCCTCAATTTTAAGCGCAATTTGTTTCGANTCTTGATCTGTTTTCTTGGTAGNCTGATCTGCTAGTTNTGCTTTTGGGGCGTTTGTTNTAGTNCTCNGTTGATTTGTGGTTNCTTGATTTTCGGCGATTTGNGCGGGTTTGTCTTCAGGTGTCTTTCGTGGAAGAGNGATATTTGAGTCGGAGGAGGGTTGTTTGGGAATGGAAGTAATAACTTGTTCAATTTCTTTGGTTTTATCTTCAATCACTTCAGTTTTATTTGTCAGTATCTTTAATTGAAATAACGCATAAATAATTAGTCCGATAACTATTAGGGAAGTAAATAGCCGTATAATGTTCCGAACTCCACCCAACAGTGGTTTTGGGTAGGAAGCCTCTAGACAAGCAGACGCGGTTGCGTTATACGGATCAATTTTGAGAGCCTTAAGCCAGTATTCTCTNGCNCTCTTGACNTCACCNTCTTGAATATGAATCTTACCAAGAAGATTGTGGGCGTTTACGTAATCTGGATCGATCTCCACAGCTTTAAGGATNGGCTGAATGGCTTCAGCATACCGCTCCTGTTTGGCAAAATTCAAGCNTTCATTGTATAACTTGACGGCTTCTTCCCGAACNGACATTGGTTTCCCTCCTACAGTGTTNAATNCTGGNTTTTTAANTTTGCCTATATTTCTGTAGATCTATCACATGGNTATCNTTAGTTATATTGTTACTTAACGNTTCTAAAGGATAAAAGGTTATCAGTAATTGTTTGCTATTTTTGATCAGGCNGTGCGNCGAATTNTGAATAGAGTTCNTTATAAGTATAATAGCTATCAATAACCTTCTTAATNTGTCGTCGGGTTTCGTCAATCGGAATATCTTCGATAAATTCTTCTATATCTGTTGTTTCCATGTTTTTTTGCCATCTTTTTATTCGGTTAGTACCTCCATTATACGCACCTGAGGCCAACTCCATACTATTTTCAAATTTGTCCATTAAGTTCTTCATATACCATGTTCCTAACNGGATGTTCACTTCAGGATGAAAAAGCATTTCTCGATGAAATGGTTTCATGTTGATTTGTTTAGATATATACTTACCTGTTTGNGGCATAATTTGCATTAGTCCGCAAGCACCCGCAGGTGAAATAACCGATGGATTGTAACGNCTTTCCTCTCGAATCATGGAAGAAACGAAGAAGGGATCAATTTTNTACTCTGTNGCNTGTTTTTTGATCTGNTCTTTATAGTGTAGAGGGTAAAGCATTCGTAGGAGTCCTGTTGGTATTAGATCCCCTCTTTNGAGGTCCCAAAACTTTGCNAGNATNTCTGCATAATAGTGTGCCTTTTTGAAGTCTTCGAGTTTCTCATAACAAACAACTAGNTTATAGTAATTGTCTCGTTGATTTGATTTCTTGGCTTTTATAATTGTTTTTAATTCAATGATAGCATCTGCATAAAGTTTTAGGTCCATTAGCTTTTTNGTACGTTTTGTTTTGTTTTTNCCAATGCTTTTCCAATCCTTTNTTTTAGAATTTTCTTGGTGGGAGGCTAAATTGGTTTCAGCTCTACTTTCAATTCGGTGACCAGCCAAATTGCCGTAGTACCATTTATGAGATTCGCTGATCCGTTGATAGTTTCGTTTTGCTTTGTCCCAATTTTTTTGTTTCTCTTGGACTTTGGCAATCCAGTAATCTGCAGCAAGGGACCATCCATTTTNGGGAAACAGACTGACAAGTTTNTGGAAGGTGGTGATGCTATCATCATATTTTTTAGCCTTAAATTGTGTCCAACCAATTCGCCAATAGGCACGAGGAACTAATTCGCTATGTCGATATAATTCAATCATTTTTTTGTATAGTTTGATAGCTGATTTTGTGTCAGAATCGACTTCGTATAGACGCGCTTGGTGGTAGAGTGCGTCGTCAGCGAATNTNCTCCAATGGTATTTCTTGGAGAACGAATTGAAGTGTTTTCGAGCANCTTGGTGNTGGTTTAATCGCCGATANCAACGTCCGATTTGGTAAAGCGCACTNGTAAAATAGCCAGGTCCAGCCATGTAACTCTTNATTTTTTGAAATTCCGTAATTGCACGGGTGTATTTACGCTGNCGGAAGTAGGTTTTTCCGATTTTGTACATGGCTTGTGTCGTGAGCTCATCTTGGTAGCCTGTAGCTATTTTNCGGTATTTCTTCAAAGCGNCTGTCAGTCGTAAATTTTTGTCTAGAANNTCTCCTTGATCCATCAGTTGTTTGCGAGTAACTCTTAGCTCAACAGATTTTAGAACNCTTTTTTCNAGTTGGTTTAATGATGCTAGNGCGATTGAGTCGGATGTATTCTTTGAGATCAGTTTGTCATAAAGAGTTTTGGCNTNTNGCCAGTCTTGGAGTTCTTCATAAATTCCTGCCATTTCAAAGGTNGCCTCTCTAATATAGCTACCTCCCTTTTCGTTTGCTAAATCAGTAAAAAATTGGAGAGCTTTATGNTNATNTGCNTGTTTCTGATGAATTACGGCAATCTGGAATTTTGCTTCGGAAAAATGAGGGCTTTCTGGATAGNGATTGANAAACAATTGATAATATNGAACAGANTTTTCGTAATCTTCAAGAAGTTGATAACACTTNGCAAGGTGGTATGTNGTGTAATCGCTTAATACNTACTCAGTTGATATGGCTTGATTATAGTATTTGGCAGCTTCTTCCCAAATCTCGTTTTTGGTATAGCAGTCGGCAATGACATGTTTAATCTCAGGACTACTATCCTTGATCTGGATTAAAATTTGCAATGCATCTTTGTAATTTCTCTCATCGATCAAAGTCAATGCATCCGCAAAGGGCTGATCCTGTGTCTCGTCAGAAAAAATCATATAAGTGGGTATGAAGGTTATTAGAACCATAAACCACAAAGGAAAAGGAAAGATTTTCTTGGCCATATCTAACTCAAAAAATTAATCAAATCATTAACGATTTTGGTGTCATTGTAGATGTTGNATTCCAACGCTACTTCCTCAGCAATAATACATATATAGNCAGTATTTGTCAATTGAAATTGGACTTGAGAAGATGTCTTAATGGTTCAGGATTAATCCATATTCTGCTTGATTGACATATAGAGGTTTGTCATGCTATAATCAGCCATTGTCAGATGGAAAAAATCTGTAAATATGTAGTTGAGGAGAACACTAAAGAATGTCGCTTGGAAGGAAAATTCGCTATGGTATGGTTGGTGGNGGACCTGGAGCTTTTATTGGTGCTGTACATAGGAAGGCTGCGGCACTTGATGGGGAAATTGAGTTGGTTGCAGGGGCNTTCTCGTCTGACCCAGACAAATCTCGTCAACAAGGCGAAGAACTTCTTTTAGATTCGAGGCGCGTATATAGTTCATATCAGGAAATGGCGGAACAGGAAAGCCTTCTTCCAGGTGGAGAACGGATTGATTTTGTATCAATCGTTACGCCTAACCATGTCCATTTTGAGGTAGCAAAAGCTTTCATCGAAGCTGGATTTCATGTNGTCTGTGATAAGCCCATGACAAATACTGTGGAAGATGCAGAGTCACTCTGNAAACTTGTATCAGAGTATGGTGCCGTTTTTGCTTTAACCCATAATTACACTGGCTATCCAATGGTTAAACAAGCGCGTGAACTTGTTAGGAATGGAGAACTGGGTGATATTCGGAAGGTTGTTGTAGAGTATCCACAGGGTTGGTTAGCTACCTTGTTAGAAGCTGAAGGAGCCAAACAAGCAGTCTGGAGGACGGATCCGAATCAGGCAGGTGTCTCGTCATGTATTGCTGATATTGGATCACATGCGGAAAATCTAGCACGTTATATTACCGAGCTAGAGATTGAAGAAATTTGCGCGGATCTAACAACTTTTGTCCCTGGTCGTCAACTTGAGGATGATGGGAATCTTCTTGTTCATTATAAGGGTGGGGCGCGCGGGATTCTCTATGCTTCGCAGATTTCAGTTGGTGAGGAGAACGATATTAACATCCGTGTTTATGGTACTAAGGCTTCTCTCAGGTGGAGACAAGAAAATCCAAATTATTTGTCTGTTAAATATCCGGATGGGCCAGAACAGGTATANAAACGTGGAAATGACTATCTGTCAGAGATTGCTGTTCATAATTCACGGATTCCTTTTGGTCATCCGGAAGCGTTTATCGAAGCTTTCGCTAACATATACGTCAATGCATCGCGCACTATGGCGGCAAAGATTACTGGTCACGATCTTGGTGAATTTGATACTGATTTTCCGACAGTTCAGGATGGTGCTATTGGTGTTCATTTTATTCATAAATCTGTCGAGAGTGGAAAGGCGCGTGCTTGGATTGACGCCAGTTATACACCCCCACAATAAGTTTTATTAATATATAGAAGAGGAGAAGATAAAATGGCAAGACCTGTAACCCTATTCACTGGTCAGTGGGCAGATTTGGATTTTGATACGGCCTGCGAAAAAGCCAGCAGTTTNGGTTACGATGGTATTGAACTGGCCTGNTGGGGAGATCACTTTGAAATTGACANAGCCTTATCTGATGATGGTTATGTCAANACACGGTGGGATACTTTGGNCAAATATGGGCTTACNGCCCATTCTATATCNAATCACTTGGTCGGGCAGGCAATTTGTGATAATATTGATGATCGACATAAGGAGATTTTACCCGAAGACGTTTGGGGTGATGGAGATCCAGAGGGTGTTCGTCAGCGTGCGGCGCAAAAGATGATCGATGCAGCTAAAGCCTGTCGGTTATTCATTGATGCTCGACCTGAGGGGGAAGAGTTCCCTGCAGTTGTCAATGGTTTTACCGGTTCGAGTATCTGGCATTCTCTTTATGCTTTCCCTCCAACGAGTCAGGATTACTGGAATAAGGGGTTTGAGGATTTTGGCGAACGTTTTACTCCTATTCTTGATGCNTTTGACGNAGTCAATGTTAACTTTGGTCTTGAGGTGCATCCCACCGAAATNGCTTTNGACATTGCGTCATCTCAGCGAGCGATTGATGCTGTTGATGGTCATATACGATTTGGNTTTAACTATGACCCATCGCATCTTGGTTATCAGGGTGTNGATTATGTCAAGTTTATCCGAGTTTTCGCTGATCGGATTTATCATGTGCATATGAAAGATGTTTGGTGGGGGCATGGTGATGGTACGGTAGGGGTTTTTGGTGGTCATACCGATTTTACTGATCCAAGTCGCTACTGGGATTTTCGGTCTCTTGGACATGGAGATATCCAGTTTGAAGATATTATTGTGGCATTAAATGATATACGTTACGATGGGCCTCTTTCGGTTGAATGGGAGGATGGTCGTATGGATCGTGAACATGGTGCGGCAGAAGCTTGTGATTTTGTTCGAAAAGTGGATTTNCCCACATCTAACATTGCTTTCGATNCTCAGTTTGCAGAGTAGGTTTCAAATTAATAATTAACCTTGAGCGTGTTGCGGTGGTTGTAATACGCTCATTCCATAAAGAAATAATATGAGTCAGNCGAAAAAAATTTTAATAACTGATTATGCTTGGGCAACGCTCGAGCCGGAACGTGAAGTATTGTCAGCTATCNGTGCTGAGCTCATTGTTGCCGAAACTGGGACAGAAATNGAGTTCTTGAAATATGCTCCTGACGTTGATGGNATTTTGACGAATTGGGCAAAAGTAACGACCGATGTGGTAAAGGCCGCTGAGAAATGTCAGGTTATTGGTCGATATGGAATTGGATTGGACAACATTGATGTGGNAACNGCTACTAGTTTGGGTATGGTTGTATTCAATGTGCCGACCTATTGTCTTGAAGAAGTCTCTGATCATGCGATGGCTTTGGTTTTGGCAATGGCNCGTAAAGTCCCGAGGCTAAATAACGAGGTTAAGAATAGANGTTGGGATCGTAATATTGGACCGCAGATGTATCGTATTCGGGGACAAAAGCTTGGCATTATCGGGTTTGGGAAAATTGGGCAGCTTATTGTGCCAAAAGCGAAAGGATTTGGTATGGAAGTCTTAGCCTACTCACCAAGTCTGACCGATACTGTCGCAAAGGTTTATGGTGTCAAAAATGTTGATTTTGAAGAACTCCTGACAGAATCGGATTTTATTACTATCCATTGTCCACTTGTGCCTGAAACGAGTAACCTGATTAATGCTGATGCACTTAGCAAAATGAAATCAACTGCTTATTTGATTAATACTGCTCGCGGTGGTGTTGTGGATCATAATGCACTTTTTCATGCACTACAGGAGAATTGGATTGCTGGAGCTGGCCTTGATGTGNTGCCGGACGAACCTCCTGCTGCTGATTTCGCTCTGTTAGATNTAGATAATGTCATTATTACGCCCCATGCTGCGTTTTGGTCGGATGAATCGATTAACGATTTGCAAATTTCGGCGGCTAGGGGGGTGCTGGAAGTNCTGACAGGGAAAATTCCAGACGCAATTGTTAATCCAGAGGTTTTGCAAAGTACCAACCAACGCTTCCGTCCAAATTAAAGTTAGACAGTTTGTATCATGATTGAGTTTGTGTTGATCCCAATTTGCGTCTTTAATCNTGGCGACTCATTGTCCATATGGTGCGTTTTGCCAGATTACAGGATGTTGCTCACCACGAAAGAGTTCACCTTCTTCTCTTGGACATACCTTCAGATTGCTGTGAGAAGCTCCATTTGTTGTAGTGTATCGAACGTGGTCCGCAACCATGTGGATNGCTAAACCAATCCGCGGCTTTGGGGTTAGATTGGGGCCTGATCCATGAAGGGTAATTGCGTGATGAAAGCTAACACAACCCGCTTTTAGTTCACAGTGGATGATGTTTAGCTNCTCGCCTTTTGGTATTCTGACTTGANTAAGTGTGTGCTCCATGTCCAGAGTGCGATCTGAGGCTTTAATTGCTTGTTTCCATTTATGACTTCCGGAAACAAACATCATGGCACCGTTTTCTACGCTGACATCATCTAAAGCTACCCAAGCAGTTATCATGTCTGGTTTGTCACACACCCTCCAGTAGTTCCAGTCTTGGTGCCAACCGACATTACCTTCGGTTGGTGCGTCCGCTGAACGTGGAGGTTTGTACAATAACTGATCGTGCCACATGCAAATACCATTCACCTGCAGAAGTTCTGACGCAATTTTTCCCAGACGGGAATTCAGCGCAAGTTGCCGGATGGCACCTCCTGCCCACCAAGCGTTGTTGATTTGTACTAACCCATTTGAATCAGTTCGGTTTGGCCAGTTTCTGCCTGGCATTGGTTCACGGCCCGATTCATATCTATGGTCCATAATTTTCATCATTGATTGCTGATACACCTCCAGATCAGCATTTGAAAATAGTGGGTTTGGTTCAACCCAGTAACCATTTTTAACAAAGAATTCATGACGGTTCATTATCACACTATTTCCTGCCAACGATCTGGCTTACATCGACAATCGATTTGATGTATCTGATAGAATCTCAATACCACATAAAACCGGTTGGCCTTTAACAGGTAAAAACGTAATTTTAAGATCGTTCTTGATTTGAATGTTTTTAAAGGTTTTAACTATGCTGTAATTTTGATTCCCACTTTCTCGCATAATATCAAAATTTTTCATAACTAATTTGTCTTGGAGATAAACATCAAAGATGCGTTCACCAGTATCAAGATTAGTTGTTTCGGCAAAAAACAAACTCACCGTGTAGATTCTAGGTTTTTGGAAACTTCCTAAAATCTCGTCTTCGGACCAGGTTTTCCATCGGTTCCGGTTCTTCAGGAATCCTTGTTCCTTGAAAATAAGACCAAGTGTGGTCTTTTGAGTTCCCGAACCAGCAGGAATACCCTGTTTGTTTAGGCTAACAGGTTGATCAATGTTCCCTGGTTGAATAAACGGGCGTATTCTGATTTCATGAATACCTTCTATTCCAGAAGCTGTTATCCAGTTGAATTCACCTGTTACTCTCGATTGATGGTAATGAAACCATTTTGGATTTTGGCTTACTATTCTAACTGGAATATCTGGTGAAATTCCGCCGATACTCGGATATTCCATCCATAAGACACCATTCTTCCCGAATCGGTTCCCTGGTGCACCTAAATTGAGTCCCACATGCATTACTGGTGTGGCTTTGTCTACATTGGGGTAGTAATCGAAACTCCAAGCCTCACTTTCAGGTGTGTGAATCATAGCCAATGAAGCCTGATTCTGATAACTACAGGTACAAGTACGTGTATAGTCTGGGGCGCTTAACACACCATTAGCCGGTATCAAATTCGAGGTACAACCTGCTCGGAATCCACCTAGATTTGCAGTTCCGTGCCCTCGTTTAAGGTCAATGAAAGATGCGGATCCGGAACGAAAAGTCATCAAGTTCTCGCTAGCAATAGCATTGTTACAACCTTTAAAACGGAGCCATTGCCAAGGAATTGTCTCTTTGGTTAAAGGATGCGTACGTGTAACATGTTCTCCAGTAAAAATGTTGAGAGCTTTTGTTACTGGATATCCGGAATTGCTGCTACCTCCTGATTGCGTGATGATCATATCATGGTATAGGATGACTGGGCCATAATAGGCTCCATCTTTCTGGTTATGAGACCATAGTACTTTTCCATCTGATCCTTGATAGGCGGCAATTTTTCCAAAATAATCAGGGTCGTATTCATCTTCTGCACTGTCACCCGAAGGCCTGACCGCTTCGATTACCATGTCGTGTTCTACTGAGTAACTCAGCCAAGTACCGAATATCTTGTCTGTATTTGACCAGATCATTTCCCCTGTTCTAAGATCGAAAGCATACAGGCTTGGAATTTCTGAATTGACGATTCCTCGGCGTTTCAGCCAGTCTGTTTTTTGTTTCGACATTTTATCCAAACAATAAATTTTGTTGTTCCCAAGGGCAATTGCGTTGTGCCTAAAACCGTGTTTTGCCTGTTTCGACCATAGAATTTTNCCAGTATAACGATTCAACACCAGTAATGTTCTGCTAGCCGAAGAAAAAGGTGTNTTNTCTGTGAGGTCCCNTATACTTCCAGTTAGATTAAACAGTTCTNTGCCGTCATTAGCATCCCAGCATTTCGTNGTTTTGTCGAGGCTGGCCGTTANAATTCNTTCACCATNAGGNNTCCATGCNACCGAAGTTAACCCAGCCCTATGACTATCAAACGAAAATAGGAGTTGCCCCCTGCTAGCACTTTCGATTTGAGCATCCCAAACCTTGGCCGTTTTATCTTCGCTAGCTGTTACAATCTTTGTACCATCAGGACTCCATGCTACTGAGGTTAGGTCATCCGTATGGCCAGCAAACGAAAATAGGAGTTGGCCTCTGCTGGCACTTTCTATTCGAGCATCCCAAACCTTGGCCGTCTCATCTTTACTAGCTGAAGCTAGCAATTTCCCATTTGGACTCCATGCCACCGAGAGGATATCACCTGAGTGTCCAACACATGAAAATAGTTCTTGACCATCACTAGCATCTAAGATTTTTATGGTTCGATCTCCGGATGCCATGGCTAGCTGTTGGCCGTTAGGATTATATGTTGCAGATCGTCTTGGAAGATGCGTTTCAACCGCTTCCTGACCTGTTACAACCCATTTACCATCTAAAGTAGAAGCAACAGCACCAGCCTCATTTACATAACCAACAAGACTAAGTGGTTCCTTTACATAATGCGAACCCGAAGTTTGAATATCCCAAACCTTAGCCATCTTGTCTTCACTAGTGGTTACGATTCTTTGGCCATCTGGTCTCCATGCTACTGAATTAATGGTTTCTGTATGACCTTTTAGCACGAATAGCTCTTGACCACTATTAGCATCCCAAACTCTAGCGGTTTTGTCCTCGCTGCCTGTTGCGACTTTTTTGCTATCTGAACTCCATGCCGCTGAAGTCACATATTTTGAATGACCTTTTAGCATGAATAACTCTCGATTACTATTAGCATCCCAAATCGTAGCCGTTTTTTCGTTGACGGTTAAGATCCTCGTACCATCTGGACTGTATGTGACTACGTTCACTGCCGGCTCATTAGCAATGCCAATTCCAATTGGCGAGGATGTTGCAATCAATAAATCATCAATAGCTGAAATATACCCCCAATTGGGAGGGGATTGACCATCAACGGAAGGTAGCTGAAATTGATCTAAAGTTTTTCCATTATCTGTATCTATCACATTACATACAGGACCGCTGATCAGATAGATGCGATCTTCAAGGGATACAATGTTTGATCCAAATTCGTTGGTTCCCGGAATATGATTTTGTCTTATACCTTCGCTTCGGGCGTAGCTGTCATCATAATACATACCAAAAGTGTTTAAATTATTGAGTTCTTTTTTCCATAGCGTTTGTCCTGTGTAGACGTCGCGAGCACTCAAGACATTTACACCTTGGATTACTAATCTACCACCAACGACATGTGGCACCGGGCCGTGTGCGTGCCTAGGGAGTACATCCAAGTTAATCTGTTGAGAACCGAACCACAGTAACCCAAGAGGCGCTTTTATCTGGTCTGTTGAAAATATGCTATTTGATGGATCCGAATAGTTGTGTGTCCAATCTGCAGAATTTGGTAAAGCACCAACACGTCTGAGCACGACAAAATCTTCGATATTCCAATGTTCCGCCTTTGGAAGTCTAGAATTTTCGATCCATTTTATAAGCGAATTTTTATCGTTTTCAGCACCCAGCCACGCGATACCTCCATAAGGACGAATTGGTTGATATAGCCTGTTAGGATCATGTTTGGTGGAGTCAAAACCAGCAGCAAACACATCTTCCGATACTATAAGTCTAGCCAAATATGGTGGTAGAGGATAATCAAACGGGTCTCCAGTGGTCGCAGTAAGGCGGTGTCCATATAATCCTGCCATGTTCATACGTTGGCGAAAATTTTCAATATCATCAGGATTTTGATCAATCACCACAAGGTGGAACTGTGATTGATGAATCAACTCTTGAATCAAGTATCCACTACCAATACCGAGTGAAACACAATAGCCATCCTTGACCTTTAATTTTGCTAGGATGTTCCCAGCAACTTTCGACCAAATTTGATCATGTTGCAATGGTTTGATCTTTGGTTTATAACGTTTTATTATACTGTGGCCTTCCCCAAAACAATAGATTTTACCTTCTACAGTGCTGACAAAAAGTTTNTTNTCTGCTGCCAGAACGCTCCAAGGAGTCCCTTCTATCTTTCCCTTTACTGCGCTTTCAATGTGATCTAGATCTCTGACATTNATGGTAACTATATTTCCTTTTTTGTTNATCGTNACGAGGTCATCCCCGGCTTTTATGTATAACCTGCCCGGTTTGAACGAAACTGGTTGAGAACTAAGTAGTCTATAGGTGTAGTGTGTGGTCTTCGCTCCTTTTCTATCAATAGATTCTTGAAGGTAACCTGGAAACTCATAAACTGAAACTTCACTGCCGTCTACATGATAAAGTCGATCTGTTGTAACCAGTGCTCCATCCTGTAGGCGGATAATCTCAGCACCGTTAGCCGAATTGAAAATGGAGGTACCATTTATATATATATCGCCTGAAGCTGAGACTTCATAGCCACCAAGTTTATTATTTGGATTATAGTATAGAAATTCCCCTGTCACACGGTCGTAGCAAGCGGGAACTGTTCGACCACCTGAGACAAACAGATGCTTTGGAGTAGCAACCAAGTATCCTTGTGGGGATATGCCNGCAAAAGAAGGGGCTGAGTGCGCTTGTAAGACATAAATGGAATTGCTTCCACTGTTTGTCCAAACGACATTGCCTGTCTCAGCTTCCAGNGCGTGTAGATAGGTGCCAACAAAAGGATAAATGCCAGAGGCAAAATAGATCTTACCATCGTAAAAAACTGGACCGCCACGTGCAGGATTCTCGTTAACTAAACGACCATTTCCTAAAACCTTCTTGTCTGTAGGGCCTCCTCGAAACTTCCATAATAGGATTCCATCATCAGCATTTAAACAATAGAGATAGCCGTCNTCACTCACAAAATAGACTTTGNCGTTCCAAGCAATCGGGGCAAATCGNACTGGCGCATCGGTGAAGAATTTCCAGTGTTCCCANCCTGTTTCTGTATGGTAGGCAGTGACACTTCCATCCACCATCGATGGAACAAAGATTTGCNTNCCCATAACNACNGGATCGTATGATAGATCAAACTGTAGTTTTGTTTGTNCTTTAGGCCAAGCGGGTTGAGGTAAATCGAACTGNCGTNCCCATTTTAAGTGCAGTTTGGATGGTAGTTTGCTAGGTGAAGACGGTAGTCGACCGGCACTATAACGCCACTGTGGCCAATCAATGCTCTTCTTATCTACATCTTTAGAACAAGCCAAAGTAATGGTCAGTAATACACAGACAGCAAAGGTCAGAACCAGATTTCTTCTNTAATTTCCCAAGTTTTCNCCACATATNTACAGGTGCTATGTGCCNGTAGAAATAGNNCCATCGCTCATTTGAACTATATTGNGNGCGTAAGATGCAACCCGNTGGTCNTGTGTTGCNAGCAGTACTATNCCNCCATTGTCAGNATNTGTAGCCAGATGNTGACATACCATCTCCGTATTTTNATCGTCTAGGTTNCCAGTTGGCTCATCAGCTAGCAACAAACGCGGTTGGTTGAGTAATGCGCGTGCCAAAGCTGTTCGTTGTCGCTCGCCGGTAGAAAGTTTTGAAGGGACATGTAATAATCGGTCTATTAACCCAAAGTGTTCAATTAGTTCCAGTGCGCGGTTACGGAGATTAACTTTCATTTGTTGGTTAATACCTTTAAGTGCTAGTGAGGCAGCTAGAATATTATCAAGGACATTCAGGTATGGAACTAAGTGGAATTGTTGAAAAACAAAACCAATTTTTATGGCACGATACTGTGCACGTTGATCAGCAGAAATCATGTATAGATTGGTCTCCTCTATNTTAACAATGCCACTGTCAGGNNTGAGTAACCCTCCAGCTGCNAATAACAAGGTGGATTTTCCACATCCACTTGGTCCGCATATTGCCACGAAGCTTCCTTTATCCNCTTGCAGTGTAACCTGACGNAAGGCAAAGATTTGTTGNTTTTTGTTAGTATAGGTTTTTTCCACTCGATTCAGTTNAAGCATNTCTTAGTCNTCACGTAAGGCTACAGCTGGATCCTTNCCTGCNGCCATGAAGGCCGGNAACCAACCCGNAACTGCNGCCATCACTGGNACACACACCACTATGAGTAGCATTAATCTCCANGAGAAGATTTGCGNAGGTAATAGAGAACTCGGTTTAACAGCGNACGCATTCAACTCAATGACAANCAATAANCCGATTAAATAGCCGAGCATCGCCCCTAAGAACCCGACGATGATAGACTTGAAGAGAAACAATTTAATAATCTGACTGGACCCAATCCCGATGGCGCGCAAGATACCGATCTCCGATCTCCGGTCCCGTACATTGATCAATGACAGAAACGCGATCCAAATACCACCGGCGACAACTGAAGCAGAGATGACACTTGATGCTAGAGTTCGACGCTCGTTTTCCAGATGTTGCCTGTGTATCTTTTCTTGTTTTAGGGTTTTTTNAGCTAANTTGGCNGCNTCCATACGCATGTTTGCTCGAGCTTGTGCCTTAGTGAACTTTTCAATTACCTGAGNATCAGGTAAATACGCTAAAATTTCCCTNGTAATCTNGGGTAANTCTGTCAANGCGCATCCGCATTCAATCGCCCATATNGCGTTGATCAAGCCTTCCTTTTTTAGCATTCGTTGTGCTGTTAACAAGTGGATCCAGATTGTAATATCATCNTTGTTCCCACGNGNATTATGTANTTGTGAGACAGTGAATTTCTCTCCNTTNAGAGTAACCTTATCACCAACTTTAAGNTTCTCGACCATGGCAATTTCACTGCCAAGTACGATTTGTCCCAGCGGCACTGTTTGCGCAATCGGTTTTTGCGGTTGCCGATGTGTAATTGGCACCTGACCACGGATTCCAACTAGGAATACTGTTCGGTTGTTGCGTTCAGGCCAACGGATTCGCTGTTCAACGGTCGGCAACAGATGATTGATAGTTACAATTTTGCTCTCGGCTAATTTTGAGGCATACGACTCTGGCATGAACTTTGAAGCATAATTATTAGAATACAGTTCGTTCAGGTTTTGATCTTCCGGCAGAATCACGATATTGAACCCCATTCCTTTACTGATTTTGCGCATCTGATCCTCAAGTTCTTCTGTATGGTTTTGGACAACTTGTCTTTTAGACCGCAGGATTTGCTCAGTTTGCACGTTATGGATGGTAAGTAACATGATGACACTTGTACTGCAAGCAACCGCAGTCATTACACCGAACACCATAAACCCAAAATGGAACTTACGATGGTATATCTCACTGAGGATGAGGTGCCAAGTATTAGTCATACGCACAAAAAACTGAATTGTAATCAAACATCACGACGAAGCTTGATAGTAAGTGATACGCCTATTACACCCAGTACACTGACGATGACAACAACGCCAACAGGAATCAAAAATCCTACGTTCAGAGGTTGATTTTCGATCACAGGTGTTTCGGCTATAAGGGACAAATCCGAAGCCTGTTGCATAACTAGGCTTTCGGAAGAACTTTTCAATTCCACGTTGTCAGCCAATGTTGCTATACTCGTCAAATTGGGTAGAGGTTGTGGAGGGATAGCAGTTCCTGTAACAATCTGATGCCAGTTTGCTCTGAAAATTAGATCTGACCCAGGATTTTGTTCTTTAANTTGGCATGAACATGCACCCGTCAAAAATTGACANCTATCAGTAATNGTTTGAGTATTGATNCCTTNGCCGATTAGTGCAAAATGAGATCGTCCTTGGCCAAAAACAGGAATGGCTATCGGCTCATTAAATTGATGGAGATCCGGTTCACTATTAATNAGAAACGAAGCAAAGATTTCCTCANCAGGNTCATTGTGCTTGAGACGTAAGACGGAGAAAGCCAAACGCAATTCAACCTGTGTTTCCGGATAAAAGGCTTCGTCATTTTCAATTGTCTCCAGGTTCGGTAGTCGCAATTTCTGTTGCAGAAGATCCAAGTTTTCTTGAAGACGATTTGCAGCCGCATCATCTTTCGTTTGGTTGCCACTTTCAATTAGTATCCACACGGCCGACTCACCTTCACCGATTCGCTCGATAATTGCTTGTCTGGCGGGTGAATCAATCAAAGCCTCAACAGTTTCTTTACTTAAGGACCCCACCCATGCCAAATGGGGCGTTTTCACCCATTGAGGATAACGCACAACCATCAGGGGATATTGATTAATAGAATACTCTCCTACCTGGAATTTTTCAGAATATCGAAAGTCTTCGTTTGAATCAACCAGTTGAACTTCAATATTCGCAGGTCTTTCTTCTTCTAAAGCAACTTGTTTCAGCTGATCAACCAAACCAAGATGTTCTGCGGATAATGAGTTATGATACAATATCAGTACTGAAAAAAGATCTGGTCTCCACCTTTCCAACGCATATCGGAAAACAGGTATCTGGCAGGTTACAGCTGTGGGGATATAAATTAGGGAACAGGTTATTATGCTTGCCAAGTATATTACAACATGACTTTTAAGATTCCTTCTCATAATTTTAAATCAATCCAAGTTTTCACATTGCGACTTTTTGTCTGTTTATCAGTCTTATTAAAGTATATAGAAAAAACTGGTAAATGTGAATAGTTTCTATTATTTCGAACATTATCGAAGACTCCCTTTCCCTACTGTTTAAACCATCTGCAACCTATTTTGCTCAATATCTAATTGCAATTCTAGTAATTGATCCAGCGTTTCAAGCTCTGATGGATCTTTTTGGGTTTATAATCCACTTAATTTTTATACTTTGTGCTTTTTTTCAGTAGGCCTTAATCGACTTCGATTAAGGCCCGATAATGCCATTATAATTGTGATGTCTTTCCAACAGCAATCATTCTAATGCCGAGCAAACAATTTTCGGGAAAACTCGTATCTGGCTTGACAATTCGTTCCACTGTTTTGTCATTGATTTTTATTTGGATTGGAAATTACTGGTTAACACACACAGGTTTAATTACCCACTCAACTCAGATCGGTGAGTCAGTACCACCTATTCCTGCCGTAGCGGCTTTAATCTTCCTTGTCGCCGTCAATCCCATACTCCGGCGTTTTGCCAATTTTCTTTCACTTTCACAAGCCGAAATCATTGTTATTTACAGTACGGTTGCTATTGCAATCTCCATGTCATCGATTGGCATGGTAAGGTATTTTTTACCCGTACTCACAGCACCATTTTACTATGCTTCTCTAGAAAATGAATATGCTCTTTTTAACCAATATTTACCTGATTGGTTTGTTATCACTAATAAGCAGACAATTATTGATTCATACGAAGGTATAGGTCATGGTACATTGGTACCGTGGGGAGATTGGATAGTTCCACTATTCTTTTGGACATTGATGTTCATTGCGCTTTTCTGGACCATGCTTTGCCTGGTTGTCATTTTTCGTCGACAATGGGTAGATCAGGAACGGCTTGTTTTTCCCGTTGCGCGATTTGGCCTCGAAATCGCCAGAGAAGAAAGTCCTGAACTACTAATTCCCCCGTTCTTCCGCAATCAATATATGTGGATCGGCTTCGGACTCGCTTTCTTCTACAATCTGTTAAATATTATTCATGCCTTTTATCCATCACTTCCTTCACCAGGCAGAAGTTTCAATCTTGGCGTTTTATTCATGGAACGACCTTGGAGCGCTGTTCGACCGATTTCCTTTCAATTTCGGCCCGCGATTTTTGGACTTGCCTACCTTATGCCCCTGGATGTCAATTTTTCTGTTTGGTTCCTTTATTTTGTTTTGAAATTTGAGGCTGTTGTTACCTCAGCGCTAGGCTATAATCTACCAGGTTTTCCATATGTACATGACCAAAGTAGCGGCGCATTTTTGGCACTAACAGTTGCCTTCTTCTGGGTTGGGAAGCGACAATTCAAGAATGTGGTATTCAAGGCATTTGGTTCTTCGTCAATCGATGACAGTAATGAACCTCTTTCATTCCGTGTTGCTTTCTTTGGTGCTATCAGCGGTTTGGCCTTTATTTGTGTTTGGTGTTTGGCAGCAGGAATGACAGTTACCACAGTTCTTCTCTTCTTTGGTCTAATCTTGGCTTTCGCTTTAGTCTACACGAAAATCCGTGCTGAAGCAGGTGCACCAATGATTTGGCTCTTTCCCTATGGTGAACATAAGCGTGTAATGCTCAACGCATTTGGACCAAAAGCGTTTATTCACAACAGTAGCTTTCAGAATTTAAGCGTTTTTGCCAGCTTAACTTTCCTATCACGAGGTTATTTCCCCGCTTTTATGGCATATCAGTTAGAAGCCATTAAGCTTTGCGATGACGTGAAAATGAATCGCCGTGCTATGGCTATTGCTATTATGTTAGCACTTGTGGTTGGCTTGTCAGGCGGATACTGGATGCACATTACAGCTTTCTACGAATATGGTGCTAATATCCTTGAAGGTGGTGACGGGATTCGGGGAGGCACNCGTGGTGCGTCNTTGATTCAGCAGGAATATAANATTTTGAGGGGNTATCAAGTCTCCAGAAATTCTCCCGANTANGCNCGNACNGGTGCNGTNGGTTTNGGNTTTNTATTTACNNCCCTNNTGGCAACTTTNCGGCGNAACTTNCTTCAATTCCCACTACANCCTCTCGGATTCGCNATGGTAACAGCCTATGGAGATCCATTGTGGGGTGCCTTTCTTGCTGCTTGGATATTTAAACTGTTAATCACTCGGTTGGGAGGNNTTGGNCTTTACNNAAAACTCATNCCTGGTTTCTTAGGAGTTGCACTNGGTCACTTCTTCACAGCAGGGATCTTGTGGGGAATTCTAGGGACCGTTGGAAGTGAAATCTTTCGTGGTTATGGTGTCTGGTTCGGTTGATTAAGGATTTCAAACTTACTTGACAAATAGGGCAAAAACAAAAGAACCCTTTACTCTGCTTAAATATTGTTCNAGTGAAAGGCTCTTTTTGCGCTGAATTGTATGCTAGGCTTATTAAATTCTATTTGGCTCTGACAGCAGCCCATTTTGTTGCTAGTTTACCTTTTGCACTGACTGCGTATGGCTTCTCAGATAAAACTACCAATCCAGTCTTCTCTGGTTGTTTAGTAAAGACGATTGAATGCGGATACCAGCCACTCCAACCTTTCTGACCTGGTGTATCGTCGTCACCGTCATTCACGCAGATACTAGCACCAAATTTCATGCCAGCCTTAAATACACCGACACCAAGTTCATCTGCAGAAAATCTGGCTTCATAATAGGTCATTCCTTTTGCCTTATTGCGCATAATAGCTAGATCAACTTTATCGTTTCCAGGGGTTTGTTGATATTCCATTATACAATCATCCCCCTTAGCTAACCCATTGTGCCCACACAACACTGATTTGTGAGGTAGGGCCCAGTTAAACAAGTAAAACTTGCCGTCCCCTCCATCTCGTTTCCCAGTCATTTCAAAAGCCAATTGTGTTGAATCCCCATTCCAGCCATCGTTAGCTTTGTTTTCATGCTCATCGTCAGTGACGATAAGGCTAATATAAAATGCATCTGGTTCCCAAAGGAATATTATGCCAGTTTCATGATCTTTTTTCCCATTCCATTTACCACCAGCCCATACCTCAAACTCCTTCTCTGGCCCAGGGGCGTTTTGTCCAGTTACATTTTTGACTCCTTTGAAAGGCTTACCATTGGTNCCAACAACCGCACGCGGTCCCTCCAGAATCCCAAGATCCCAATCATTAAATTTACCATCAATTTTAATGTCCAGTATACTTCCTTCAACNGTATAAGCCTCGTATTTGTCATGAGTTTTACTTCGCCATGGCGCAGCATTAACTGGCAATGTAATTAAAATGGAAACGGCCAAAAACAGGGATGTGAACACAATAAAAGTAGCCACAAAACTATAATGTTTCGAATTCTTCATGATCTCCTTCCTANTCTTTCTTTGTCACCAAAAAGCTCAATCCCGCTCAATTAGCCAAATGNTAGTCTNCAATTCCAATAATGTCAATCATTTTCAACCTCGNACTCCAGTCATATGTGGAAATGTNTTCTTAATGCAAATAGAACAAAATCAACTACACTTTGACCAATGAAGCATGCTAGTTGCCTAAATGCCTTCAGTATATCGGCGATGAGTCCTCAAAAAGAAGTTGGGTATGCCAGAATCCTGGAAGGTCGGTGCTCGACTCTCCTCATGTGTTAACCCTCAATTCGTTATTGATATAGATTAATGCTAATCACCAGCTAAGCTACAAGAACTCTTAATTTCAACAATTAGNTAAACCGAACTCAGAAATAAAATAGATTTGGCATGATTANTTATTTTCTTTTTTTAATCTTTCCCCAAATTGATGGCAGTTTCTCTGAAGGGAATACTGATTGTGCTCTTTTCCATCCATTCATGATTTTTTTTAAATCATCTGCAGTAAATGCCTCTTTAGCAATAAACATTTCGTCAACAGAACCGACAAGATTTTCAACCTTTCCCCAACCTCCAATCTGAATNGGATCTTTATTGTCAACACTCCATTTAGGATTCTTCTTCATCCCATCTTTTTGAACATCNAAAATGCCATCAACGTAGAGTTGCAAATTATCCCCAACTTTCACTGCAGCAACATGATGCCAACCACTATTAACTATTTCAACCTTACCGTCAATTGCACCGAAGTCAGCAGCTAATCCAGCTCCACCTCCAGCGTATTCAAAACCGAAGAAATTTCCAGGACGATCTATAGCAGAATTTAGATTCCACCAGTTGGCCGGTTCTAACTTTCGCTTGGCAATGATATAGGCGTCNGCCTTTTTGGAGTNTATCCAAAGACCAATAGTAAAATCGTCCTGACCAAAATCAAAATCTGCATGGTGACGAATAATGACATAATTGGGATCACCCGCTTGTCCCTGAAATTCAAGCGAGGTGCCAAATTTACCTGCAACCCACTTGGGATTTTGAATTGTGCCTTTATGCCCATTACCTGTCTCATCAGCTACAACCTGCCCATTACCTTCATCAAACAACCAGAGTGTCACCAGATTCTTCATATTGAGTGCTGCTGAATTTTTACAAATAACTAGGGAAGAAAATATCAGGCACACCAAGATCCATTTGTAGGAGTCAATTATATTTTTTGGTTTCCCACCGTAGACCTGCTGAATATGATCCTTCATTTATTAGTATACTCCTTAATGTTTAGTGCGCTCCATTAGAAAATCTTGATTCATCAATCTACAATTTAGTAAGGAACACGCAAGNAAACTGCAGAATAATTGTGCCATAACCAGCTGATACTATGCAACATTACCATATCTTTTGGATTTGAATGATAACACTCAGGTAATTCTAGGTTCATTAACTTTAGTCCGGAAAGTTAGCGGATACACGTCAAAGTTAGGGTGTAAATTAAAGAGTNTAATACATTATTGTTTGGTTCTGACTACCGAAGGACCATATGATGATTGCTTCGACGNTACTATATGATAAAATGCTATTTAACTATATTCCTGTATCGTATGAACTAAGGACAAAAAATGGCTTACATAAGAAACTGGCGGGATGTCCAACCCAAAATTGCCCATCTTAGTGCTGTACACTGGGGGGGATTACGCACCCGAGGGCGAAGTAGTGAAGATGACCGGGATCGCTTGGANCGGTTGGGTGGTTTTGCACGACATGCACTTCAGGGACGTAAGACTTCAGATCACCACAAGCACGAGAATACAGAACAGGTTTACTATATCCTTAGNGGCAGTGGGGAAGTGCTATTTGACAACAAGCGGTATCCTGTNAAATCTGGTGATGCGATCTATTTGCCTTCAGGTGTTTATCACCAGATGTTCAATGACATGAATGAAGCTTGGCTGGAACACCACGTAATCAGCATGAATGTTGAGGGTAACGGGGGNAAATTCATCATTTGNAATTGGAATCAGGTTCCTCCACAGGGGGATGGTGCTGGTGCCATACGATGGCGCCAACTCGGATACAAAGGCAAAGAGGAAATCAACTGTTTACGAGGAATGCGCTCCATAGATCGCGAAGCTGTGCAGCCAGATAACAAAGCAATTGAACGGTATTATGANGATATAGAACAGGTTTACTATGTTTTAGAAAATCGTGGCATACTTCAAAGCAACGGTGAAAAACAGGAGATTACCGAAGGTGACATGGTTCACATTCCAATGGGTATGACTTACAGGATTCTAAATCCATATCAGGAATGGTTAAGTTACTTAATCATGGCTGGATAAGGGCTGAAAAAATTGAAGTCATCCAATTGTACNTGCTTCTATTGTTTATAGTATTTCTGATAGTTNCTNGGTNAAACCTTGCTTTCTGGACTATTCTTGATCATTTNTTAGGTNTTGGTCAGGNGCTTCAGGATTGAGTGGCTGAACATAATGAATCTGACGTGCAATTTCAGTGAACCCCATTTTAGGGTAAAACGTTGTTCCGACTGGATTCTGTTCAAGNGTTTCAATCTTTGCCATATGCATTCCTTCTTGTCGNAAGTAGTCTAGTNCGGCTTGAATTANTTGCCTGCCTAATCCNTGGTGCTGGAATTTCGGATGTACCGCTAAATTTGGAATTTCACCGATTTTTGTGATTTGATTAATNCGTGTTGTAATATAACCAACCACTTGNTTGTCAANCTCAGCAATAAATACCCCTTCAGGATTGATTTCTACATCAGCATCAATATGCTTAGCTTTGCGAGTTTTCCAGTCAACAGCACCNATAAGACCATATTCATCTTCAATGTTTTTATCGATTGATACTCTTTCAAAACAGATAATGGTGATTTCTCGCAGAATTTCCAGGTCAGAGGATGTATATTTTCGAATCATGTTTCTTCATAGTAATAAACTAATTTTACGCCGGTTGCAATATATGCTGGAAACCGACACTCTTTAATTGGGCAAAGCAAAGACCCAAAAGTTTTAAGGATTGGTCTACAGTGTATAATAGAGGCGATTAAATGACAATAATGAATTTGAGTAGACACTGCTGTCCCGTTTTAATAACAAACAACTGAACTATAATTAGGAGTAGCAATGCGCTTAGGTGGACCTTTATTTGGTGTAACTAACAGCCCTGAAGAATGGGTGAAAACAGTGAAAGATCATGGCTATCGTGCTTCTTACTGNCCAATTGGGTATGATGCTGAGGAGGATGAAATTCAGGCATATTGTCATGCTGCCGAGAAAGCTGATATTATTATTGCAGAAGTGNGGGCTTGGAGTAACCCGATTAGTCCAGATCAACAGATTCNACGGGAATCTGTTGAAAAATGTAAGAGATCTTTACAACTAGCTGATGAAATCGGTGCTAAGTGTGCGGTAAACATTGCCGGATCACGAGGAGACAAGTGGGATGGTCCTGATCCTTCAGACCTTACCGTGGATACCTTCGATTTGATTGTTGAGACTGTACGAGACATTATTGATACAGTAAATCCTCAACGTAGCTTTTATTGTCTGGAGACTATGCCTTGGATGTATCCCGATTCCGCTGATAGTTATGTTGAGTTATTAAAAGCCATTGATCGGAAGGGATGTGCGGCACACCTCGACCCTGTAAATTTAATCTGCAGCCCACAGCGATATTTCAATAATGGTAGTCTTATTAAGGAATGTTTTGCCAAGCTTGGCCCTTATATCAAATCGTGTCATGCCAAAGATATTCTCCTGCATCCTCAGCTAACTACCCACTTGGACGAAGTTCAACCTGGAAAAGGGTGTTTGGATTATACGATTTACCTTCGAGAACTTAGTAAACTGGACCCCGATACCCCTTTAATGATGGAACACCTTCACAGCGAAGAGGAATACCGAGAAGCCGCAATATATATTCGAGGCGTTGCAGAAGCAGAAAACATATCTTTATGAGTTGCCCATTATGTTTAGTACTTTAAGATGAGCGAAATCTTGACTGTTACTGTTATGGTTTAGGTTTAAGTATATGTTAAACTTAGAATGTCTAAGGTTATTTTCACACTTCGTGATAGTGACTTTTTTTGGATCTCGTGGAATGTAGAATATAACAAAACTAAATTTAAAGAGCAGGATTAGAATGAGAGTTAGATGGATTGCTTCAATTTGCTTGGTGTCAGTTATGGTAGTTTGTTCAGTC
>NZUQ01000087.1 GCA_002697225.1 Candidatus Poribacteria bacterium | reverse complement strand
GTCTGGAATAGCACCGTTGGTAGTTGGGGTAGTCATCGAATTAAACACCTGGGCACTCCGATGATTAAATGATGGCATCATTAAAGTTCCCTCATCACCGATCACTTCTAGCAAAGCTTCAACAATTGTATCTGCACCACCGATAGGGTAGCCGATCTTAGATAACGCACTGTGGACTATCAGATCCATGCCGGGTTCTAAGCCGAGTTGGTGCAAGTCGGCAACTAACTGCGATTTTGAGATCCTGTCTTTGGCTTTGATTAATTTGACGTATCCAAGTGCTTGGTGGGCTTTAAAGAAACTTGTCACTTGTTTCAAAGTAACTTTTTTACCGTATTCAATTGAAAGTATATCAGAAATTTCTTTTAGGGATCTATTACTATCCGCCCAGAATAGTGCCCAAGGTTTTAGACGAGACTTCTCCATTTTTAACCGTATTTCTGGATTGGTGTTATTACCCCAATCTGGTGAGAGCAATACTGTCCGATGCGGATAAACTTGGCCATTGATGTCTTCCTCCTGAGTTTGTACTTTTCTGAAGGTAATAGGTCGAGATGTAATACTTGAGGCAGTTTCTTGTACTTGAAGTTGGCAATTGTCCAAGTGAGCAAGGATCTCTTTCCGGTCTCCTCCCCACATCCAGCGTTTCAGGCGATTAACTGTTTCTTGGTGACTATGACGAATATAATTTACTTTGGCTGCTGATTTTTCAGGTGATTTTTGTAGTTGGTTAATTGTCCAATCGGTTTCTGCTGTTGTCAACTCAATTACTTCCTGACTGCCCGCATCAGCCAAATAACAAAGATATCCTGCTATAGCAGTTACGCAGGTAGCTAATCCCTTTGGGTCAATTAAGTTGATGGTGTCAGCTGAAGAATGGTAGGCGTCAAATCCTACGTTCTGAGCCTGATGGTGGGTAGTTAGCCAAGGAGCGGGGAACCCATACTTAGGATCGCCAATTAGTGTGTCGGATGTTGAAACAAACGGTTCCAAATGAAGTTGGTATCCCGGGTTGCTCAGATTAAGGGTTGCGTGAATGATAGCTTCACCCACCCGATCGACGAAACCAGCTGACATCGGAATCGTAGCGTGCCATTCCAACCTGCTGTTACAGACCTCAGATTTTGATCCGATAGTGTCTACAACCACTCCGGCAAGTGGTGCCTGAAGGCGTCTGGTATCTTCGAGGTATTTAAAGAAACCATAGCATTCATAAGCGTTAAGGAAACGGATACTCCGCTTAGGTCGCGGCAGTTGTTTTTGAGCGATCAATTCTGTTACTATTCGAGCAACTTCAACGCACAAAGCTACTCCTGAAGCATTATCATGTGCCCCGGGTTCTGCGCTGTGAGCCAAAACCCAGAGCTCATCTTGCGGATCGTCAGCACCACGGATGATTCCACTGACCACATCGTGTGAACCATCGTATCGATCAATATTGACTTGAGTGCGTACCGCTACTTTGTCGTGCTTCTGGAGCAATTGACGCAACTCAATACCTTGTGTTTTTGAAATTACTAACCCTACAAAATCTTGTTGGTCGCCTGTTACACCAATGGGAATGCCTCCCCAACCAAATTTAGTCCAGCCAACGGCTTCGGGTAAGTTAGGAATCGGTCGATCGGTTATGACGCCAACAGCCCCTGTGCTAATCAATTTCCGTAGGTGGTAGCGAGGGTTGAGGTCTGTCAGGATCATCTTGCCTGCCAACCCTCTGGCAGGGGTTCGGTCGAGTTCTTTCCGTGAATTTATTATGACTATCTGGCTCTCTATGCCTTTGGTAGGAGTGGAACCNCTCCACTGAATGAGATGCCATGGNTTTTCGTGGTAATCCAGCAACCGTTGGTCCACNGGAGCGANNATNTCNACTGTNGCCTTNTTAACGTTAGCTGCTTGGTGAATAATCCAGCGACCCGAGCCTATTTNCCCTCCAGTGGGTAAGGAAGTGACTTCTACATCGACGTCAGCGTCTTGGTAATAACGAACCAATGTCTTCGTAGTATCATGGAAGTGATCAAAGGAATTCCACTGATCGGTTTCTATGATTGTGGCTACTGTTTCCATTAATCGGTCTTCTTTCACTTGGTGGTTCAATAAGGGCAAAGTTTTTTGACAAAATTTTGTTAAGGAAATAGGAATTGGCCAAGCCATAAGATTACTTCCTGATAAATAAACTAATAAATCAATTGGGAACCTAAACTAACAGTTAACACTATAGCATCTGTACCTACTAGAGTAAATTGGAAACCCTTTTTCAGGCAGTTGTGCTAATTAGAGATCAGGGATGTGGAAAATTAGTAGTAACGTCATTGTTCCAGGTTTTGCCAGTCCGGAAAGTTCGATTCAAGACTGGGGCCCCTTCTATGNTTCGCATGTGTTGCCATGACCATTGGGACTAACCACCTTCTAGAACAGCCAGCAGGCAGGGCCGCGGCGCTATTAGATGCAATTGTATCTTTGCGAGCTGAACATACTCGCTCTAGCTCACCGTTAGAAGGGTGGTTGGATCTGGATCGAATAGGGGCAGTGGTTGGTCTATGGGAGGAGGTGGAGCGCAGTTGGCCGCAGTAGAAGATCCGACCTTGCGAGCGGTGGTTGCCCTCTATCCTTGGGAGCCGAAATCCAGTACCATTGCTGATTTTGAGTAGTCAAAATGACTGGCTGGCACCTTCCTCGTACCATGGGCTCATCCATTACAAAATACTCCAGAATCGACACCCAAGCTGATATTTGAAGTAACAAAGGGCAAACATCGGGAGCAAATAGTCCCTTGGATGAAATTGGTCGTCTGGCTATTTCTTGTTTGAAGGTCTTCTTGGAAGGAGACAATCGTTATCGCCGATTTTTACTGCAAAAACCAAAGAATGTTAGCCTTTTTAAGAGCAATCTCGAATAAGTGAGCCACAGAACTTTATTCAGAATGCTAAGACCCATTCATTACTGGCATCTTATCTCAGACCTTGAAATAACAAGGCCATTTGGGTGGTTCTGTTAGGGGGGAGTTTGTTGGTTTCAAAACTTTGATCTTGGCATTGGAGAGTTTAGGATTTGTTTCGTACTGGGTGTATGCGTAGATTTAGTTTCGGTTTTAGATTTCTTAATTCTATTCTATAGCTGATTTGTATTGTCGATCTTCTTCAATCCACTTTTGCCATATTTCTGCTTCAGGGTGGGTTCCACTTCGCCCCGCACGTGACAATAAGAGATCGTCTTTCCCGAACAGACGCATCAACCGACGNTCTCGTTTTGATTCAGCTTCGCCAATGAAGGATTGAATAGCTGGAATGTCTGTCTGTTCCCGTCGAGGATACCAGCATTTGGCGTAAAACCGGGAGACAAAATAACGAATCTCGCCACTATNATTACCCGTCCCCGAATGGAGAAGCCCGCTATGGACAAATAGCGTATCGCCGGATTTTGGATAGACCAATTGTTCTTCAGGGTGGGGTTGACGTTTCATTTCAGGGTCGACGAAAATGGATTTCCGATGTGACCTTGGGATGAAACGAAAAGCTCCAATTTCGGGATTGATGTCGGGGAAATAGTTTAATACATTGACAGCGTTGGGTGGTAGATAATCGTTGGTTCGACCTATGGAAGCCCACATGTCTCGATGCCATCCGATACCGCCAATGGCTTCTTCTAATGTGGTTGGATAGGTGGCAGCGAAAGCCATCGCTTCCAAGCTGACAAATGGTCCTATCAGAAGTTCGAGAAAGTCTAATACCTCTGTATTGGACACAAAAGAGAGAGCAAAATTTGGATACTTTTCAATTAGCTGATAAGTATCGTGACGATTGCCTTTTGGGGGATGGTTCTTGTTCTGTTCTAACTCTTTTTTGAAAATGGATTGCCATTGGTCGAGTACGGTTACATCGAGTTGACTCTCGAAGATGGTTAATCCGTCACGCTTAAAATTTTCCAGATGTTGTGTAATGTTCCTTGACATAAAACCTTTATTAATTAATAGATGCTACTCGTTGTNTGTTTTTCATCGTGGTTAGGTACGTAATCGTTTTTCTCGTGGTAAGGCCATATTATTTCCAGTGAGGATCAAAATGGTCATAATTTGTGAAGGTAATTTGATCAACTTGGCCTGTAAAAGCATCCATAACANATATTTGGTTTACTCGGCGTTGTTTTTGATCACGCGATATAAATGCTACTCTTTTTCCCTCAGGACCCCATGTGGCATCCCAACCTGGCATCATACTTAGATTAACAACCTCCGCAAATTTCCCTTGATTAATGGAAGCAACACATATTTCTCCGCTAGTGTAAAAAAGAATGCGATCTCCAGATGGCGACCACTCCTCAATATTTTGGCATGTAGGTTCAGAACGTTGTTGGAACCATCGACCTGTGGCACTTGTTGTCTCCACTTCAGCGATCATGAGTAAATTGTCAGTTACGAATGAAATCCAATGTCCATCGGGTGACCATTCGGGCCAACTGACTTCTTTAGGAAGTGCTTCAATAAGCTTTCGTTTTGGGTTGATCACTTCAGAGTTTGGATTCCAATGGTACCATCCTTCAGTCCATCTTGGCATCCGTCTTCGACCTTTCTTATCTCCTTCAAGTGTAACAACAACATTCTCTATTGGGTCAACTGGTCTGTCTATTTCCACTGCAACTAGGATTTTCTGGCTATCGGGTGACCACCAAAAGTCGATTATTCGGTACTGTCGCTTCAGCAATTCTTTATGGATTGTGCCATCTGGTTTCATTACGACCAGAGATTCTTTTAAATCCAAACCAGAGATGTATGCAATCCAATTTCCGTTGGGGGACCAACGTGGTTTGCGGCTAGTACCATTATCGGTTAGTTGTTTCAAATCTGTGCCATCTGGATTGATAGAGCAGATATTGTAAGCATAAAATTGCCACCAATTCAGTAGACTCTTTCGGTTTTTACCTCGACGTGTTTCGGTTGTAATCCGAAAACCATTNAGATTTCGAAATGGTTTCCGAGTAGTGAAAACGATTTTNCCTTNGCCTACAGATTGTCCNTTAACCTGATNTGTANNAANATATGTTGTTATGACGATGATCGCGATACCAAACAGTCTTTTGAATTTCAAANTTGAACCTTTCTATCTAAGATNAAAATTACACAATAACGNAGGCTGNGNTCAACCAATTTCTACACTCCTGGCAAGTTGTTTTTTNAAATTACAATTACAAATTCATGGATTGGNAACAAATTCAAGTTTTGACTNNATAAACATGTTAANTNAATAGTATTCAGGTCTGAATTAGCTTAGTAAGACAGGAGATTTAGACTGTGGAAGACATGCGCTCGAAATCTGAGGAGGACGACTTACGTGGNCATTCAGACCGGATAATCAAAAACGCCTCTACGGTCAAATTTACAAATAGNGCNCCAGCAACTTGTTAGCCTANGNTGCCTTCNCGCTTGGGAGATGTTACCTAATATTTCTATAGAAGATNGATNTTNGTTTACTNGGTTTCTGTTTCCCCCTTTTTGATTGGTCTAAAAGGGGGGGAATTGNAACTTTGCTCCATCATAATGAGGCTAATTCGACTGCTNCCGTGTCNTTTTGGGAAGATANNACCCAAGCGAGCGTACTGTCAAAGAACATTGGAATGTGNGTGACACCATGATTCTATCATTAGTGCTTGCTTGAGTTCACAGAGGAAACTGGGAATTGTAATCGCAGGNCACTAACCGAATTAACCCGAGGTGTTTTCGAGTTTCGTTTCCGTTTATTTTGTCTGCTTTTAAAAGGTGCTTTTTTGGGTCGTAATTGGACACCAGCGTGAAGCGATTAGAAAGTCAAGCACTGCGGTTTCCGACTCGGGGGTATTGATNCGCTTCATTGCTTCCAGNGAATTGGCACAAACATAGCGATTCTCATCCTTTAGTGCTAATTTCAAATCAGGAANTGCTTCTTTTGCATGTGGCCCAAGTCTAGCCAAAGCAAGTGATGCATTTCGGCGAACCCAGTCATCCGAATCCTTTAGATTGTCGATTAGTACGGGGACTGCANCAGAAGATTTTTGACTAACTAGNCCCAATGCATCAGTTGATAATTGACGAACGGTTGTATCGGAATCCATTGCGGTATCAATTAGTACTGAAGTTGCATCTTGCGCGTTTAAACTGATGTCGCCAAGAGCGTCTGCCACACCGGCACGTACGTTTGCGTTTGTATCTTTAGCCGCTTCAATTAGTTCTGGGACAGCGATTTGATTCATTGAACTAAGCGCATAAGTGACATTCTGGCGTACAGTTTTTGACTCATTTTTCAGAGTATCAATTAAATGTGGGATCGCCGGTTGACCATGTGCACCGAGGGCGTAGGCTGACCTGAGNCAGGTAGACTCGTCTTCACTTTGTAGGTCTTCAATAAGATCGCTGATAGGTTGCTGATGGTTCGTTGTTATTGGTTTTTGCTCTCCACGATGCCAGTTCCATATTTCGTGCCACATGGGGTAATCAGGATTGTCCTTGTCAGATAACCACTGGGCCGTTTTGTTCTCCCAACTTGGTTCCTCTGGCTCTTCCATACGTGTAAAGAGAAATTTCATCATGAAACGCTTTTTATCGTCAGTCAAATTTGGTGTGGCGCGATGCCAGAGATCATAGTGAACAATAGTGATAGTACCAGCTTCTCCATGCAGTTGAACTTCGCTACCATCGGCGGCTTTGGTATTATAGTATTGGCTACCTGGAACCACTGCNGTGGGACCAATTTCGGGTGGTGTGTCCTGAGGATAGTATAAGACCATTGCCCATCTCGTGTGATGATGGAATTTCGCCCAACTGTCTTTATGCATTCCTTGTCCACCACTTTTCGGTGGATTATAATGGCAATGACGGTGTGCATGCATCAGGTAATTCTTACCCATAATACTGGTTAACGCACCACCAACGCGAGGATGGTCAAAAATCTCCTGAATCTCTGGTAGACGGGGCAAAAGATTATTACCAGGATTGCCTTCTTCTTCAAAAACTCGTTCGGTTTTCTCAAAGATCTCCTGATGGAAGGTTGTTGGCAGNTCCGTTTTGAAAACGATGTATCCGTTGACAATGAAATTCTGCATTTGCTCGTCAGTAAGTAAGATCGGTTCTTTGGATTTCATTTTAACTCCTGCATTTATTAATTAGATCAAAAACAAAATATAAAAACTAAAGAAACCAAAATACGCAAGATTCTGGCCCCGAGGACTAGTGTCGTTTTTCCTTTTTCAATTAGAGTTCTTTGGCGAAAATTTCTTCGGTGATGACGCTATCATATCCATCTGGTATTGGAANNCCAAAGGTATAGAGGATAATTGCCGGTGTATCTTTAATTGAGATTTGACTGCCGAGTTCAACTCCTTGGGCAATTCCAGGGCCACGGGCACTCCAGAAAATGTCCAAGCATTCTGGTTCATCGCCACCATGTCCAGTTCCAATTCCTCCATGATCGGAGATAATCATAATCAGGCTGTCTTNGTAAACCCCAGCATCCTTGATTGCATCAATGANCTGACCAATTTCGGAATCATTAATCTCAATTTGCTCGAAATATTTCTCAGAGCCGTATCCATGTGCATGACCAGCAGCATCAACCAAATCAAACTGCATAAAAAAGAGATCCGGAACATGTTGTCGAATATAGTCTGCTGCAGAAACCGCAAGTTCNGGATCCGGCAATGAAACGCGGTGTGCTTCGATCGATTTTTCAATTATATGTTGGTTGATCGGATTCCAGCAACTGAATAAAGCACATGTCATGTGGGGATATGNTTTTTGTAATACCTTGAGGTAGGAGGGCCATGGAACNTCTTCGGAAATTGGATTTCCACCGTCAATCCCATGTTTTTCTGCCCCTACTCCGTGTAGGAGAGCTCCCCAATTCTGGTAGCTGGCAGAGGGTAAAACTGCTTGGGCNGAATAGCTAACTGTGCCATCAACCACTAAAGCATCGATATTAGGGGTTTTGCCATCACGTACCGCACTTCCCATAGCGCCATCAATACCAAGGACAAAAACCCGTTCCGGTTTTATTGACATAATATTGCCATCTCCTTCAATNGAACAATAACTACTGATAACAATATTATATTAGAATGCCTTTACTATGGCAAAGATTTAATCCCAGCCCAAGTGGCGGTGATTTTCCCTCTTTGATTTACCGCAAGTCCTTCAATTTGTATCTTGATATCTTTTTTGGTTGGCAGTCGAACGTTAGCTTCGTTTGGGGTTTTAGCCTTCTCGTTGGAAGTTACAAAAATTGCATCCAACATGGTGGCATCTTCCCGGACAGCTATCCGCAAAAGGGTTTCTCCTTTTTCCTTAAATTTCCATTCACGGTCAAATGTTCCGGCATCCAGCCAATGGTTAATACGATCCCANTGCCACACAGGTCCACCAGCCACGCCCCATCGGAACTGTACATTCTTTGTGACTTGNGCATCTTCATTAGGATCAGCAGGCTGCCAAGTAACCCAGAAAGAATCGCTGTTNCCATCCCAGGCAGTAACGTGTCCCCACAGGGCATAGGTTCCTGATTCAGGTAAATTGATGATGAACTCAGCCCAACCTCTACCACCACCACCAGTAGCAGGCTTCCCTTCCATCCAAATAAACTTATCGTTGGATGCATTCTTTCCCACGTCATCATCATCAACTATCATAGGGTCCTGGATCTTTTGTGCCAGTTCCGCTTCCAAAGCAATTTCGATCTCCTTTCCATTGACGGATATGAAGGAGGAAAGGCTGATAATTATGGCAAAAACAATTAGTTTTTTCACTGTTTTTCTTCTCTCTGTATTCTAAATTTAGTGTCGTACATAATTTCGTACAATCAACGGCACACGAACAAGNTGGTATGCTATCGGTTTTTCATCTGGGCCCAAGTCGAGGTTAATTTCCCTTTTACCTCAACAGGAACATCAGCATCGCTTGCGTTAGGGGTACGTGGCTTGGCCTCGGCTTCTTCAGCGGATAAATTGTCCGTAATGAATATGACATCCAACATGGCGGCGTCTTCCCGTACCGCGATCCGCAAGGTTGTTTTACCTGCCTGGTTAAATTTCCATTCACGGTCGAATGTCCCAGCATCCAGCCAGTGATTAATGCGATCCCAGTGCCATGCAGGTCCTCCAGCCACGCTCCATCGGAACTGTACATTCTTTGTGGCTTGCGCATCTTCATTAGGATCAGCAGGCTGCCAAGTAACCCAGAAAGAATCACTGTTTCCATCCCAGGCAAGTACCTTTCCCCACAGGGCGTAGGTTCCTGCTTTAGGTATGTTGATGGACCATTCAGCCCAACCTTTACCACCACCACCAGTAGCAGGTTTCCCTTCCATCCAGATGAACTTACCGCCAGAGGCTTTAGCATCATCAGAAACAATCATTGGAGCCTCAACCTTTCCAGNTTTTTCCGCTTCGATGGCACGATCCCAAGCAAAACCCGAAATACTAACCAAAAGGAACAAACAAATCGTTGTGCTAGTTATTAATGTTCTTTGTAACATTCAGATCCTCTTTTTTTGCTATATAATATTGTAATCATGGCGCCATTTTATCACAAATCACAAATCACAAATCACAAAAAAACAAATTTCGTTTACTTAACTGGTATGCTAAGTTTGCCATTCGGTTTTTGTAGTGAAATTTAACTTCGAATTCCTGAACATACGGTATTTTGGTTCTTATTTGGGATTTTAGAATGGTGTCACTCCAAGGTTCTTTTGGTAATCGTAATGGTGGAACATAGAAATCATTTGACGCAGAGGATATTGGTAGTATATGATGGGAAAATTTACGACTCCCATATAATTTTATTGGGCACATCGTCTTGGTTTGTTGCCCATTTGATATGGAATAGGATATGCTAGCAGCAGTATTGCATGACTTCAATAATCTTTTGCTGGAAGATATTCCGATTCCAGACCCAGGCCCAGGTGAAGTCCTAATACAGATTCAATCCTGCGGGTTTTGTGCTACCGACTTCAAGGCCATACTGGGCATCCGTCGTAACGTGGATTTTCCCTTGGTACCTGGCCATGAACCTGCTGGGATTGTAGCAGCCATAGGGGATCACGTTACTCATGTTAAAGAAGGTGATGACGTGATCATCCAACCGAGTGGGTACTGTGGACTCTGCCAATATTGCCGTATGGGAATGACTCACTACTGTCAGGAGTCGTATACTACGGGTGGGGATGGTCCAGATGATGTACGACCGGGTAGCTTCTCACAGTATACGCTAACTGGTGCAAATACCGTATATCATAAACCAGCGTCGATTGATTTCGATGCCGCCTGTCAGACGGAGCCGGTCAGTGGAGCATGGAAAGGGATTATACACCAATCTGAAATGCAGGTAGGAGATGACGTTGTCATCATTGGTACGGGGAGTATTGGGGTTTATTGTTTGATGGTAGCAAAAGCCGCTGGAGCCGGCCGTTTGGTAGCGGTGGATTTGAGCGATTATTCTCTGTCAACGGCTAAGCGGTTAGGGGCTACTCACACTATTAATCCTAAGCAAGTGGATGCAAAGCAGGCGATATACGACATTATGCCGGATGGTCCTGATCTGGTAGTTGAAGCCGCTGGTCCTATCGAAGCAGTAAGACTGATGGTAAGTCTGCTTCGTCGAGGTACCCGTTGGAACGTATTTGGTATTACCACACCAGAAGAGTTCAAGTTAGATGGTGGTCTGATACACTTTCTTGAAGCTCGAATGGACGCTAGTTTTGGAACCAATCCGCTGGCTATGCAGCAGGCTATCCGGTTGATGCAGCGAGATCTTGTGGATCCCAAGCAGGTAATTTCTCATAGATTTCCACTATCTGAAATTAGTCAAGCTTTAGACGTCATGGCTTCAACTAAGCGAAATAAGGTTATTATTCATCCGAATGCCTAGAGAGATAAATAGGAACATACATCTTCCATATGATCTATCTAGGTTCTGTAGCCGATTATGTCAAGCGTAAACAGGTTAAGTTAAACAGTGCTGGATGACGTTAGTCTTTAAACTTGAAGAAAAGCCCAGATTTCCAAACTGATATGGTAGCCTTGTTTGTTTGACCCCTTTGAACCTGAGTCTTCTCAATCTTTTGCTTCTCCTCCCGAGTTTTTAGGGTTTTCTACTATCTTCCCCAGGAATTAGTAAAAACTAACGTAAAACGCATAAGCTAAAAAGCTGGATAGTGATCTAGCTAGTTTGAGTAAACGTAGACCGAATCATGTAGCCTTGATCGAAGATGTTGAATCTACTTTCGTCGTTTTATCTAGTTGTCGCAGGAACTGGTACAATAGGATATAAGCAATTCCTCCAATCAAGAAGTTTGCTAGTGTAATTCCCATGAAAATACCCTTCCAACCGTAAAATTTAGTCCCTAACCAAGCTAGAGGAAGGGAAAGAGCAATCAAC
>NZUQ01000086.1 GCA_002697225.1 Candidatus Poribacteria bacterium | reverse complement strand
CAAGCGCCGGAATTTCGTTCAATTCTAAGATTTTGTCGCCGTCAGCACGGGTAATTTCGGCAGCTTTTCCAAACGGTTGACAGCCTTGGGCAACTCCGACTTCAGTATGGAAAGAACCCGTTAGCAGAGCGCCGGAAGTGCTGGCCTCTACCATTTTTTCGCCACACCATTGGTGTATCTGCCCAGTTGTTGGGTTACCGGAAGCGGCTGCCCCGACAATTGGCACGTTAAATTGATATTCCTCGGTTTTTTGAATTAGTTGTGTTGGTAAATCACTTCGAATATCCGGAAAGATGGTTAAAAGTGAATTATCTTTAGCTGAAACGTGACTGTCTATAATGGTGCTGATGGATGCAATGTCGTTTTTTGTCTCAAGTAGCGGGTGTATAGAGAGCTGATCCGAACGCACTACCAGAACAGCAATGGTAGATTGGCCTTCAAACTCACCAGCTGAAGTTAGGACAGACATTCCGCTGCAACCAACTAAACAATCCGATCCGGAAATATCTTTAATACCCTCAAAAATTTGCTGATATTCGCTAGCATAATTGACTGTTGCGAAAACAAACACCAAATCCGATTTGGCGATCTTGGCGTTGCTCATAGCCATTGTAACCGCTTGCTCGGTTGCCTCAGCAGTAGAGAGATTATGACTGTACCCAACTCCAGCACGAATCACTTATAATTCACCTTTATTTAATCCCTTGATTAGTTGTAGTATCCGACATAATTATGACAGTATAAAAGACTTTGATCAATTACTCAACTGAGATGTTACATTACAACTAAATTATTAGGTAATAAGCTAATACGTTGGGTCAGCAATATTTGGTAAATGTAGGGGTGAAACCGATCATAATAGCTTTACGTTTTTTGCAGCATGGATAAGCATGCTGACTGTTTAACGGATTACTTTAGGTATTTGAAAGATAATCTTGACCAACAGGTAAAAAAACTTCAGGTCAAGATTACCCAAGCGAGGACAGAAGACCATCTATCGGATTTACAGGCAACCAAACTGGTAACGCAGCTTGACGCTCAGCAGTTGCAACTTCAGGATTTGGGTTTACAGCAGTCGAGGTGGCGTAAGATTTGTTCACTGAATACTTAGTTGAAGATTCTCCTTCCAACCTTTTTCACACGATTCCGTCCTTATGTTCCTCTTGCCAAAATAGTCCGAAAATTGGCCTTAAATTTAAGGAAAATGTTCTTTCATAGTGCAGTCAAGAAAATCAATTCTTAGATGAACATTCCTTATGTCAAACAATTCTATCACGTGTGTTGATACCACCTTGTCAATGATCCTGAAAGTTGCACGCTAGTCTAAAAAAACGTTGGTGATTCTTGTTTCCTAATTCCCATGATGAATGTNTATTATTGNAGGCTCGGTATTAATTTATATTAGGTAGTTTCTTTATGATTANAATTGGCAGACAATACTTGCTGNTAACTGTTACGCTAATAATTTTATTATCGGCCAATTTCTTAGTTCTAGATANAGAGGCGCAAAAACAGTGGCNTCAGTTTNCCATAGNCAATGCGGNCTATTCCACCGATCCGATTATGACGGTATTGCCTTTTGATGCCATTCCAGCTATCACCGATCCCCGATTTGTAGAGGCTGACCAAGCCAGGTTGGATGTCAATTCGCCGATAATTGGTGTCAGTTTGAATGGTGATAGTCATGCGTATTCCATTCGTTTACTGAACGATCATGAGATTGTTAACGATCAGGTTGGCGACATTCCCATAGCCACAACTTGGTGACCACTTTGCAATACGGCTATCGTGTATAACCGGGAGATTGANGGACAAGTATACACCTTTGGTGTTTCNGGTAAACTTTGGCGTGATGCTCTGTTGATGTATGACCATCAAACTCGGAGNNTGTGGTCNCATATTACTGGCCAAGCGGTCGAAGGTACTTGCCAAGGAAAGCAGTTGAAGATACTGNTCAGTATGCCCAAGATCACTTGGCAGGTTTGGAAAACAAATTATCCTGAGACCAAAGTGCTTTCAGTTGCTTATAATCCAAATCACNCCGGGCAACAACGGGAAGATGAAGTACAGGACAGGTATCGACAGTACCACCGGAGTTCGAGAACTGGTATCAGCAAGATCGAATATAATGATTTTCGANTNCGGAACAAAGAGCANATTGTNGGTGCGCGTATTGATGATCATTACCGTGCCTATCCTTTCTCCGCTTTCGAGGGAAAAGCAGTTATCAATGATANTATANATCAGACACCTGTCTTGGTTTTTCACCATAATGACTCAGGGGCAACTGCGGTTTTTCTTAGCTTGTTGGAAACAGAGAAACTCACTTTTGTCGACCATACCGATTATTTGGTGCGAGACGAGCAGACAGAAACATTATGGAACCTGATTACAGGTACTGCGGTAGAAGGGCGACTGAAAGGGAAGAAACTGAAGAGATATCCGGCTATCAATGTCTATTGGTTTGCTTGGGCACGTTACCATCCTGAGACAACTGTTTATCGTTAGTCATAGAGCGCCATCACCTACCTGAGAAACATCAATGCTGTGTTGACCTGGCACGTTTGTATGCCAATCCATGCATATTGGATAATCCGAAGGGAAATCGGGTTCAGGCATGCTTTTAGCACGTTGAGCAACCAGTTTTTGATCCCCAATTGCAGTCAAGGTTTCCTTCAGGTAATCCATTCGAACTAGAGTTTCACTTTGGTAAAGACTGATGGCGTCCACACCTGCCTGATATTGTTTTTTTGCCCAATTGTAAACTGGTTGGGGATCGAAAAAACCGGTGTTTTGCTGGGTACCGCTTTCAATTAGTTTCTTTGATCCGATTCCGCCGATACATATCTTGTTGTGTCGGTGTGCTACTTCAACGTGATAAGCATGATAATGTCCGGGATCATCTCGGCAAAGAGGAAATGGACTCAACATCAATCCGTCGATTAAATCCTTAGCACACCACCTTTCAATATCGAGCCCGAAAGCAATCATCAACCAAGGAGCATTGTCTGGAACACGAGTGATAATGGGGCAAGCATATCCCAGCATCTTTTCCTGTTCTTGGACAGCCTGCCTCAACTTTTTCATGAATCCGGTCAGGATATCTGCCCGATACTGGAACCATTGCTGAAAATCGTCCGGATTGCGGGATTGGATCTTTCGGGGATCGACACTGTGTTCAGCTATGAAAGGATCGACCAGTGCTGGATGGTACATCAGTATGGGGATCTGCCGACAAAAATCAAGAACCAGTCCATCAACACCAATCCTCTGAATTTCTAGCAGGATATCGATTCGTTCCTGCTGCACCTCTTCAGTCGCGTAACAGAGACGATGCGGAACAGGGTTACCCAGTTTGGTCTTTTCATGCAGATGCAGATTATCGTAGGCGAAGCGGGAAGTCACACCAGCATAATCCGCTGAGCCGTAATGCCTGTTCATGCCCAACCGACCTAGTATCGGCATGTTGCGATCCCGGCAGAGGGAAATCGCCTGTCGCAAAGGACAGATTTTCTCCATAATTTTGGTAACAAACGACCAATCCTGCCCACCGACCAGATGGCTGTCCACACACTGCATTGTTGCGTTGGGTAGGTCTGACCAGTAATCTACCACCGATCGACCGCAGTTCCATACTATGTGGTTGATACCCCAATGCTGGTGCAGATCAATGCATTGATCAATAACCTCAGGTCCTGAGCAAGGCTTGTTATAGTTGGTATAGTAGCACATCCACTCGGATATACCCATCACCGGATGATGTTGGATCTGNCTGTTTATCGGTGCCGTATTGAACTTAGGTTTCATAGAATTCATTGATCAAGAAGTGGGAGACAATTTTTATATCCTGNCATAGTTGNGTTCTGTTGCCAACCCAAAATTTCTATTAAACGATTTCCGAGTTGACAAATNAAANAGGATATATCATTATTTCATTCGCTGGAATGCATTTNAANTCAAAATGAATCGGAGCTGATTGTGCGTATTGCCATCGGTGGGATGAGTCATGAAGGAACAACCTTTTCGCCACTNTTGACAGATCTGGAGGATTTGGTCGTTACCAGAGGAGAAGACTTATTATCGGATGACAATCTGCGCCAACTCTACCGTCAACATAACGTAGAGATCATACCAACACTGTTTGCNAGAGGGACACCGTCAGGAATCATTAAAAAGTCGTGTTATCAGGTATTAAAAAACGAAATTCTGCAAAAGATCAAGTCGGCTAAAGATCTGGACGGTATCTGCCTNACATTGCATGGTGCCATGGAAGTTGAGGAAGTTGGTGACGGTGAAGGTGACTTGATGAGTTCNATNCGTGCTGTGGTGGGAGAAGATGTACTGATCTCGGTCAGCCTTGATCTTCACGGTAATCTGACTTCGAAGATGGTTGAATCGGTGGATCTCTTGACCGCTTACCGAACTGCNCCCCATCGTGATGCTGCAGAAACACGTTGTCGTGCAGCATCTTTGTTAATTCATGCTTGGCAGAATAACCTGAAACCGAAAANAGCTTGGATTCCAGTGCCAATTTTACTGCCGGGTGAGAAGGTAATTACGGAATTGGAACCTGCGGCTTCTCTGTATGCCATGATTGAAGANGTAAATCAGGTACCGGGTATNCTAGACACATCAATTATGGTTGGTTTTGCTTGGGCAGATGTTCCCCATGCTTCGGCAAGCGTTGTGGTAATAGCTGAGAATGATAGGGATATAGCCTATGAGCANGCGGANCGTTTGGCTGAAACCTTCTGGAATCGAAGGGAAGCATTTCACTTTGACGTCGAGACCTACCCGGTNGACGAATCCATTGATGANGCCTTGTCTTTTGCTCAAAAACCGGTTTTTATCTCCGACTCCGGTGATAACCCNACAGCAGGTGCAACAGGGGATATCCCTATCTTTCTTGAACGGTTACTAGCCAAAAATGTCAAGAATGCGGTGGTTGCGGCTATCGCAGATGCGAAAGCGGTTAAAACCTGTGTTGCAGAAGGGTTAGGATCGAAAATGTCTCTGTCAATTGGCGGGAAACTGGATACGATACACGCCGAGCCACTTACGATTACCGGGCGGGTAACATTTTTGTCCGATGACAGCAAGACCGCAGTCTTTCAGATTGATGGAGAGGATTCAGCACACAATGGGATCGAGGTCATTCTGACGGCTGACCGCCGTGCCTTCATTTCTCCCGACCAGTTTGAAGCCCTCAATATTGATCTGTTTTCGCGGGATATTGTTGTTGTCAAACTAGGTTATTTATTCCCGGAACTGCGAGATATCGCACCCAGGTCAATTATGGCTTTGTCCCCTGGAGTCAGTAACGAAGACATTGAGANTTTACCATTCAATCGAGTTCGAAGACCTATCTATCCCTTAGATCGGGATTTTGNATGGTCTCCATCTCGGTATGCATTGCGTTAAAATGAAGTAAATCACTTATCTAGAGGAATAAATTCTATGGCAATCAAAACTTGCTTGATGATTGGTGGCAGTGGGATGGCTGGTGGTTGGATTAACCGATTGGTTAATGAATTCAGCGATCAGGTGAAAATTATCGGATTAGCCGATATCCAACAAGAGGTGCTGGATCAGCAAGCGGAAACACTGGGCCTGGGAAAAGATCAGTTGTTTACTGACTTTAATCAAGCCTGCGCAACGGTCAAAGCCGATTTTTGTGGTGTGGCGACGCCTCCTCCTTTTCATAGTCCGGCAACCATAGCCGCTATGAAAAACGGCATGCCGGTCATTTGCGAGAAACCGATTGCCGATACACTTGAGGCNGCCAAGGCGATGGTGCGTACNTCACGAGAGACAAATTTGCCCTGTGNCATCATCCAGAATTATCGTTATGCNGCCAATAAGCAGGAACTNGTAAGAATCAGAGAAGAAGGAAGATTAGGACGTCTCCANCATGTTTTCGGTCGCTATGCTTGTGATTATCGCAAGCCTGGTTCTTGGGGTAAGACTTGGCGGCATGACATGGACTTCAGCTTGCTCTTTGAAGGTTCGGTACACCATTTTGATATGTTACGTTTCCTATCCGGAGGTGATTGTGAGACATTGACGGGTTTCGGTTGGAATCCGGAGTGGTCAAGTTTCAAACACTTTTCCAGCGGCTATTACCTGATGAAAATGGATAACGGTGTCCATGCATGTTATGAAGGCAATAGCTCGGCCGCGGGTATTACCAATTGNTGGAATAGTGAGTATTACCGCCTNGAGTTCGAAGAAGGAACTGTCGAAATCTCCGGTGGAAATCAAATTAAGATTTACCGGGTCGGTCANGAAACAGAGANCTATGAAGCACCAAGTATTGAGCNGTTGGCTCACGGTTACCTTTTTGATGAGTTTATCGGNTGGCTTGATGGNGGGAAACCTTCAGCTACGCAGATCTCAGACAATATCAAGAGTTTCATCATGGTAATTGCNGCTATGGAAACGACAGATGACGGNAGCCCCAAACANATGGCGGAATANTTGAAAGATCTGTGATGTCAGACCATCTATNCNAGATAGNTTTTGTCAGNCAAGATAATANACNCCAANCCAAAGCAGGNCATGCCAATTGTTCCTGATCAGAGTCTCAAACCTAACTGGACACTTAATCTCAGATCTCAGCTTACTGGAGGTACACTATCACGCACCTTCAATTAGCAGGCTAAACAACAACTGCAGAACTATTTATTAGATTGATCATGCTTCCGCTTGGAAGTTGGCGGCTTTTTTGTAACTATATTAGGAGGGAAATATGGCTTTCGAACTTAACGCTAAAGGTAAATACAGAAAACTCACACCATCGTATCAGGGATCGCGCTATCGAGACGGCCGACCCAAGGTGGACAAGGATCTCCTCAGGCGAATGAAACAGGTAACGATCGAGGAGGCTTGGGGAGTACTGGGTGGCAAAGGGCATCACTTCCAGTTCGACGGAGACTGGCTGAATCTACACCCTGACCGCGTCATTGTTGGTCGCGCTGTCACCTGTCGTTACGTGCCGCATCGGCCAGACCTCAACGAAGTTGTCGAGGCCGATGGTGAGCGCAACAAACGCGTCGGTGGACAGAATTCTTGGGTTATCGATATGTTGGTCAAAGATGATGTGCTGGTAGTCGAACTTTTTGGCAAGATTGTCAAGGGCACCTTTATTGGCGATAACCTGGGCATGGCCATCAACGTCAATACCGGAGGTACTGGTGTGGTGATCGACGGTAGTATCCGAGATGACGAGCGCGTACGCCAGCTACCCTTCAACGTACTGTGCCGAGGGACTCATCCGACGGCTATCGGCGAAGTCACCATGGCCGAAATAAACGGCCCAGTGCGCATCGGCAATGCCACCTGCGTGCCTGGAGATATCGTGCTAGCCAAGGAGTCGGGCGTGGTCTTTATCCCGCCGCAGTACGCCAATGAAGTAGTCGAGCGTTCGGAGGATGTGCGCCTGCGAGACTACTGGGGCAAGCAAAGCATCGCTGACGGCCGTTACACGCCGGGTGAAGTTGACCGCAAATGGTCGGAAAAGATGGAAAACGAGTTCGAGTGCTGGTCGGAAAAGATCGACGTGCAGGAGATCTTTGCCCAACTCTAGATGGCTGGTAGAGTATGCTGGGGTGTCCTGGTGATTGGTCTGAAGACAGACGTTGCGGATCATCAGCTATTATGTATCTAACAACCTATGAAGAAGAGTGCAAGGCCATCATATGGCGTTTTATCTGGCTGGTGTACCCAAAACATATGGACCCAAACCTGAACTTTTTCAAATCAATGTTCTGGAGATCCATAATGCACCTGAGACTATCGTTGATGAAGGTATTCAGAAGCTGGTTTACCTAACACTTTTGGTTGCTATTAGGTAACCACCTAGTCGATTGCAGAAAAGCTAATGGCAAACTCTGAAAGCAGTTGCGCTCTTTATGTCATAAACACGACACATAGCTTCTCGGCGGCGACCCGAAAACTTTGACTCGTCTATTCTCTCCTAAAGTCAAAATCTGGAAGAATGTGGCAAAGGGTGCAGAATCTCTGGACAGCATTGATAAAGTCGGGGCGCTGATTGAGTTTGAGCCAGAACATCCAGTATGATACTATCCATGTGCTTCCTACATTAACAGAAAGTGGAAGTTCTACAAATTAGCAGATTAAAACGTTATCTTTTCCATTTTGCAGCATAACGTGGAGTGAATTTTATATGAAAATCAAAGTTAGTTCCGAAGAATTAACCAAGAGGGAATTGTCCGCATCCCATCTCAAAAAAGCAATCGATGCCATTCATGAGGAAGGATATATTATTCTTGGAAACATCGTCCCGCATAACCATTTGGACCTTTTGAACGAAAAAATGACACAGGATTCGCACACAATAGTCAGTTCCAATTCCGATAGATGGGAAGGCCGACGCACTATTGGCCACTTGCAGCAGGGCGCGCCACCTTTTACCCCCTATATCTTTCCCGACATTGTCGCAAATCCGATTGTTGAACATGTCTCGATTACTCTGCTCGGAGAAGGTGCTTTTAATGGTTTTTACAATGGAAATACAAACACGCCCGGAAGTACTCAACAGAACTTACACATGGATACCGGTCACCTGTGGCCGAACCTGAATCCTTCTCATCCGACAGCATCAGTCGTTGTCAATATTCCCATGATAGATGTCACTGAAGAGCGTGGGGCGATTGAACTTTGGCCGGGGACTCACCTCGACGGCGATATGTCTCGCCATCTTGATGAGGTAACCGAAGAAGCGCAACGTAAAGTCAGACCGCCTGTGCGCGGAACTACTAAGAAAGGCGATGTTCTCATACGGGACATGCGACTTTGGCATCGCGGTGCCCCGAACCTATCTGACATGCATCGCCATATGATTGCATTAGTACACTACGTCGGTTGGCTCTGCCGCGGACGGCCGATTCGGTACGTCAAAGGGTGCGAGGAGGCATTTAAGAATAGTCGAGTTGATCCCCACGCGACCTTTCTTGATGAACCGTATGACTATCTCTTTGACTATCGTGGCCCCAATTCATAGAGAAGCAACTCGTTATTAGTCACTGGATACCATGAGGTTAATATTACCCACGCGTTCTGGCTCGTTTCTCCCGTAGAATTCTTACGTCAAACTCAATAACCACATTACCCGATGTTGTTGGCGAATTCGATCTTGAGTTTGGAGAATGTAAACCAACTGGATTTCAAAGTATAATTGAGGAACGAATGGGAAATGCTCAATTATAAAAGATAAATGAAATATATTGAAGCTCAGTGAGTGAAAANAGAATGGTAAAAAAGGTAAAATATCTTCATTGATCGAATATAAGGAGAGAAAAATGTCACTTAAGCCTCAATACTGAGGCTTAAGTGACTAAAGAAGCAAAAGGGGAATTCTTGATTGTCTATGGGGGATTTTGCAACCCTTTAATGAGAGGTAATGGGATGCGTTCCTCAAACATGGGGCAGATTCTTGCCGTTACCAGCCGCGACCAACCACGCGCAGATAGACTTGACTTCGTTATCTCCTCCATGGCTTATGAAAGATGTGCAGGAATGCCCAAACAGATAGTAGAATACCGGAGAAGTCTATGATATCGGACCATCGGTCCGGTGTGGATTTTATCAAGCAGATAATAGACACCAACCCAACTCAGCCCAAGTATTATTATTATCTTGGGGTAGCCCTAACCGATTCCAATCAGTTAGATCAAGCAGTCGANGCGTATCAGCAGGCGATCACGCTGGATCCGAATTATGCTGAAGCCTATTATAATCTGGGCGTAATCCTGCATAAGCAAGGACGATTGGAAGANGCAGTTCAAGCTTATCAGCAGACGCTTGAGCTNAGTCCGAAATATGCCGATGCNTACCATAATTTGGGTGCTTTGAGGTATCAGCAAGATCGATTGGAGGAAGCTGTTCAAGCCTACCGGGAACTGATCNTTATAGATGAAGGCAACCTTGACGCTTATTACGATTTAGCCACTATTTTTCGTCAACAAGGTAAAGTGGAGGATCTAGTTGATTGCTATGAAAAAATTCTCCAGATTAAACCGACGAATNTTTCGGTGTCGCACATGATATCAGTGCTAAAAGGCGAAGTAGGGGATGANGTGCCGCTAGCCTATATTGAGAAGTTGTTTGATGGNTACGCCAAATCTTATGACCGGCACATGGTCGAATCTCTGGAATGTCAGATCCCTTTGCTTTTGCGTCGGGAACTGGATAAAATTACCGGACAACTTTGGTTTAATAACGTTGTCGATTTAGGGTGTGGTACTGGATTNTCTGGACAAACATTTAGGGACGTGTCAACTCGGCTAACNGGTGTTGACATTTCATCTAAAATGATAGAGATGGCAAAAGAGAAGAACATCTACGATTATTTGGAAGTTAACGATTTGATGACGTTTTTCGGCAGCAACAGAGAAAAGTTTGATCTGTTCATTTCGGCCGATGTTTTTGGGTATATAGGTGAATTAGATTCGATTTTTAAAGGCGTGTCTGAAACTGCTGACGACCGTGCGCTCTTTCTGTTCTCAGTTGAAAATTATGATCAGGAGGGAGCATCCTCTTCGAATCTTTCCTATGTTGTTCGCCCAAGTGGTCGGGTTGCACATTCAAAGCGTTACATCACAGATTTGATAGATCAATACCAGTTTTCATTGGAACATTGTGAAGAGGCGACCATTCGCAATGATTATGATCGGCCGGTAAGTGGTGATCTGTACAGGTTAAGGAAATTATAATTCGGTTAAGATGACAGCTATTCATCCGCAAGCACAAATCGGGCATATCCATCTCACCGTTGCCGACTTGGATCGAGCAGAGAAATTCTACACTGAAATCCTAGGATTTGAAGTAACTTCCCGTTTCAGTCAGCACGCGGTTTTCCTCTCTGCTGGTGGTTATCATCATCACATTGCCTTGAATACGTGGGCTGGGCCGAATGCGAAACCGCCGCCGCTGGGGTCTACTGGACTTTACCATTTCGCTATTTTGCTACCTAGCCGTTTGGAACTGGCCAAAGTTATCAAACGCGTTATTGATTGTCAGGTTCAAATTGACGGTGCTTCTGATCACCATGTCAGTCAAGCGGTTTATCTGCGGGATCCGGATGGTAACGGAATAGAACTCTATGTCGATCGGGATCCGAGTGAATGGATCTATCAAGATGGTGAGTTAGTAATGACTGTCGATCCACTTGACTTAAGCGAACTGTTAGCGGAACTGTCCTGACCTGTTTTTCACCATAAACTTTAATATTGCATACTAGAACGAGGAATTTGATGCCAAACAAAATTCTATTAGCACCGATTTTGCAGAACGCAAGGTTTGATACCGAAGAACGTCGGGAAGGCTTGAACAAACTTGCCCAGTTGGCGGATCTAGAAATGGAACCGACTGAACTGACGGAAGATAATGCTGACGGTGTGGTCGGTGTCATCGCCAGTTCTGCTTTGATTCATCCAGGTTTCTATCAAGCTGCTGAGAAGCTGAGAATTATCTCCAGGTGGGGAGTAGGCTATGAGAACACGAATTATGAGATTGCCGCCCAACATGGAGTGTTTGTCACCATTGCCCCTGAGCATATGGTAACTGTCGCTGAATATACCATTGCCCAATGGATGGCGACTCTCAAACGTGTTTATACCTTGAATCACCTTTCTCATGGAGGAGATTTTTCTATTATCCGAACTTATGAAGCCAATGGATCTACGCTTGGACTCTACGGTTTTGGTAGGATTGGCCAGGCTGTAGCAACACGTGCAAAACCACTTCTTGGCAATGAAGGAAGATTGCTTGTGTATGATGTCCGCAGCGATATTCAAGAATTGGCAGCCGAATATGGAGCTATTGCTGTAGATGATCCCATGGTTTTGTTTCGTGAAAGCGATACCGTTTCCCTACACGTTGCGGGTGATGATGTCATCGTTAACTACGATTGCCTCTGTGCTATGAAACCTCATGGATCACTAATTAATCCTTCACGGGGAAATCTGGTTGATGATCAGTCTGTCAACCGTGCCATTCGCGAAGAACGACTCTATTATTATGTGGTAGACGATCCGGTCAATGGTCCGAGAGAAATCCACAAAGATCACCCCCGCATCATATGTACCAATCACAACGCTGGGATTACCCTTGAGTCAGCTATCCGTCTCGATTTACGAACCTTTGGACAAGTCACTGATGCTATTCAGGGTAGGAAACCAGCTCACATCCTCAACCCGGATGTGTTGGATCATCCTCGGGTGAAGACCTTTCTGAAAACAGAATAGACCTCTCTCTAGGCTTACTTAGGCTTATCTCCCGAAATATATCAAAATTAGTCCTGTCTTCCGACTTAAAGAAGGAAAGATCATTTTGACAATTCGCTCTTTTTTGGTTAGACTTATTCCCTAAAAATAACTTGTGTAACTCAAACCAAACAAGGACGAAAATCTATAATATGGGTCAAATAGTTGATATCGGTAGAAGAATTGAATTGGTTCCGATGGATTCTTATTTTCATGATATTGCTATTGCTTTGTATCAACAGCACACAACCATAGGACCTTCATTCTTGGTACATACTTACAGTCGGATTGAGGATGTTTCACAACGTATTCAGTTTGTGGTCGATGCCATGCAGACATTGGGTGGGATGGAGTTAACGGAATCGAGGCTACTCCGGTTTCCTTGTGGAACGGATCATCAACTGGCCTGTAAACGTGTTTTTCTGGAAGCGTGTAAATCCGATCCAATGCAGTTGGTTGAATCACGCCCTGACACGATTTTCGACAAAAAGGCGAATTGCGACATGACGGTACTAAGCTATGGAAATGGGCGTTATCAAGTAACAGCTAATGGCGATGAATCAGGAAAAGAAAGACGTGTTTCTGCCATTACTGGCGGATTAATCAAACTGGGAGATATGATAACTGTTGATGAGAAAAACTCGGATCAAGTTGTTTTCCCTTGCGGTTGTTCCCACGATGCCTTAGTGGGATTATTGTTAGTTCGTGCCCCCAACGTGCGAGCGGTGGCACGAGAACAGCAGATGACAGCGTCGCGCGGGGTTCTTTCCTCTCCCAGTCAACAGGAATAAGCAGGATAAAAATATAGGAGATATATAGTGTGGAGACCGAGATTGATTCAATGACCAGTCGTCAGCGTGTCTTNGCAGCGTTAGGCAGGGAACCTGTCGATCGAACTCCAGTTTGTAATCCAACGTCAGTAGCTACCGTAGAGTTAATGGATTTAGTTGATGCCTCGTTTCCAGAAGCCAACAGGCAACCGGAACTAATGGCGAGATTNGCTGCTACCGGATATACCGANTTAGGATTTGACACCATAATGCCGGTTTTCANTATTATTCANGAATCATCAGCTCTCGGCTGCAAGATTCAGTGGGAGCAAAAAGATAACTGGCCAACAGTGAAGATGCNGGAACCTATTTATGAAGATGTGGATGANATTAANATTCCATCCGATNTGCTNANTCATCANGACACAAAGTGTGTACTGGANGCNATCAAGATTCTGAAGAAAGAATATGGCGATGANGTGGCNGTTATTGGAAANACNATGGGNCCTTGGTCTCTCGGNTACCATTGCTTTGGAGTTGAACCTTTTTTGCTAATGTCCCTGGACGATCCGGATAAGACCATGCAATGTCTAGATAAATTNAAAAAAGTAACAATAGACTTTGGTGTGGCGCAAATTGAAGCTGGTGCGGACGCNTTGACNCTACCCGATCATGCCACTGGAGATCTGGTTAGTGGTGATTATTACCGNCGNTACCTGCGTGATTTGCATNTTGAATTTGTTGATAGNATTCCAATTCCCTTGATTCTGCATATCTGTGGACGNACAGTTGATCGAATGGAATACATCGCNCAAACCGGNATGTCTGCCTTCCATTATGATTCCAAGAACCAACCCCAGGAATCGATAGANATAACACAGGAACGGATCTCCTTGGTTGGAAATATCAATAATCCTGAAACGCTGTTTGCCAGAGGTCCGGAAGAAGTTCGACAAGAAGTCTATAAAAATCTAGACGCGGGTGTCCAACTTGTTGGGCCAGAATGTGCCATCCCTCTGCAAACTGCCCTTGAGAACTTAATGGAAATCCCTAAGGCCGTGCGGGATTGGCATAAAGACCATGCCGCACAGAATTAGACTTGAAAACAAATAGTGGCAAAAAGACCTGTTGAAGTCTGCATCTGTGAAGCATATTGATCTACAATCCAATGTGAATTGGGTTAATAGAAAGGAAGAATTTTGGCTGAAATCACTGATATTGAGAATGAGTTTATCAGGGAAGAAATTGAAGAATACCTGGAACGACCAAATGAAACCGAAAGAGCAATTAACACTTTTGCTCAAGTGACTCCGGCTATGCAGGAAATTGCTGCTGCTCTAATTGATGGGGATCACCATACCGTTGACCATTTGACCAGTGAAGCCTTGGGAAAAGGTACCGGTGCCCTGGAAATCATGGATGATAGTCTGATAGCAGGAATGAGCATTGTCGGTATAAAGTTTCGGGAAAATTTCATCTTCGTTCCGGAGGTTCTCGCCTGCGCGCGAGCCATGAAGGCAGGGATGGCTTATATCGAGCCAATTTTATCAGCTTCTGGAATTGAACCTGTTGGTAAAGTTGTCATGGGGACGGTAAAAGGGGATCTACACGATATTGGGAAAAACCTGTGCATCATGATG